>JAESQG010000072.1 GCA_016765265.1 Pseudomonadales bacterium
TGCTGCCAGCCGTTTCATATCTGCTTCAAGGTCATCACTGCGAAAACAGAGGTGATGGAGTCCACCGCCTTTATTGTCTAGAAATTTTTGAATGGGGCCTTCTCCGTTGAGAGGGTGTACCAATTCTACTTGGGTTTTGGCTACGGGCAGAAAAGCAGTGGAAGTTTTTGCATCGGGAACATCTTCGGTCCCTTTGAGCGGCAGACCAAAATCTTCAGAGTAGCGTTTAATGGCTGCCTGCAAATCAGGTACGGCGACGGCAATATGATCTAAGCCAATAATCATGTTGAATCCTTAGTGTTGTTGTATTTTAAACTCGGTTATGAGCGTAGATTGCACAGCAAAAATGACTATAAAGTGATCATTTATGGGTAATATGTACAGATGCCGGTCATTCTAGTGGTTTTCTTGCCAGAAGATAAGCATTTTTAGCGTCGCTTAACTCACGAATACGGGCTTTCTGAGGGTAGTTGATTTATTATATGCGCCCGCAAGCCATAGGGATCAAAGAGGTTTTCCAATGTCTGATCAGAACAAGACTGATAACAAAGAATATCGACCCGAAGAACACACGATTGAAGAGTGGAAAGAGTTGGCGACTAAGCAGCTCAGGGGCAAATCACTGGATAGTTTGGTGTGGAATACGCCCGAAGGCGTGGATATAAAACCTCTTTATTCACAAGCCGATTTGCAGGACCTTCCTTACACCGACACTATGCCCGGTCTTGAACCTTTTATCCGTGGCCCGCAAGCGACAATGTACGCTGGCCGACCCTGGACCATCCGTCAGTATGCCGGTTTTTCTACTGCGGAAGAATCCAACGCGTTCTATCGCAAAAACTTGGCAGCCGGTCAACAAGGGGTATCCGTTGCCTTTGATTTGGCTACGCATCGCGGTTATGACTCGGATCATCCTCGAGTCGCCGGTGACGTTGGCAAAGCCGGGGTTGCCATCGATTCGGTTGAAGATATGAAAGTGCTGTTTGATGGTATTCCTTTGGATAAGGTTTCCACATCCATGACCATGAATGGGGCTGTTTTGCCAACGCTGGCCAACTACATTGTGGCAGCAGAGGAGCAAGGCGTTTCGCCGGATCAACTAGCGGGTACTATTCAAAATGACATTTTAAAAGAATTTATGGTGCGTAACACTTATATCTACCCGCCGAAACAATCCATGAAAGCCATTGGCGATATTATTGCGTACTGTTCCGAGAATATGCCTAAGTTCAACACCATTTCTATCTCGGGCTATCACATTCAGGAGGCCGGTGGCGATGCGGCTATTGAGTTGGCCTATACCTTGTCTGACGGTAAAGAATATATTCGCACTGCGATAGATGCGGGTTTGGAAATCGATAAATTCGCCTCTCGTTTGTCCTTCTTTTTTGGCATCGGTATGAATTTCTATATGGAAATTGCCAAGTTGCGTGCAGCGCGTTTACTGTGGTCGGAAATAGTCAGCGAATTTAATCCAAAGAATGTTAAGTCAAAAATGCTGCGCACCCATTGTCAAACTTCTGGCTGGTCCCTGACGGAGCAAGACCCTTACAATAATGTGGTGCGTACTACTGTGGAAGCCATGGCGGCTATTTTTGGCGGTACCCAATCGCTACACACTAATGCCCTGGATGAAGCGGTTGCTCTGCCTACAGAATTCTCCGCTCGTATCGCGCGAAATACTCAAATAGTTCTACAGGAAGAAACCGGCATCACTAAGGTAATCGATCCCTGGGGCGGTTCTTATATGATGGAAAGCCTTACCCAGGATATTGCGGATAAAGCTCGCGAGTTGATTGCAGAAATTGATGAGCGTGGTGGCATGGCCAATGCTCTTGAAACAGGATTACCCAAGCTAAAAATCGAAGAGTCGGCAGCGAAGAAGCAGGCTCGTATCGATCGGGGTCAGGATGTAATTGTAGGCGTGAATAAATACCTACTAGAGGAAGAAGAAGAGTTAGACATTCTTGAAATAGATAATGACGCTGTCAGGAAGCAGCAAATTGAGCAGCTAGAAAAGCTACGCGCTAATCGTGATGAAAATGCAACGCAAGAGACATTAGCTGCATTGACTCAGTGCGCAGAGACAGGCGATGGAAACTTATTGGAACTTTCAGTGAACGCGGCTCGTGCCCGTGCTTCTGTAGGTGAGATATCCGATGCGCTGGAGGTTAAGTGGGGCCGCTATAAAGCGCAATCACAAACGATTTCAGGTGTGTACGGCAGTGCTTACAATGATGACGATGACTGGAATGGTATTAAATCGGATATTACTGATTTCGTTTCTAAACATGGCCGACGACCCCGTATGTTGGTGGCGAAGATGGGACAAGATGGTCATGATCGTGGCGCCAAAGTGATTGCCACTGCTTTTGCTGACGTGGGTTTTGATATTGATCTCTCGCCGATGTTTTCTACGCCGGAAGAGGTTGCCAAACAAGCCATTGAGAATGATGTTCATATCGTGGGTGTATCGTCTCAAGCCGCGGGCCATAAAACATTGATTCCGGCGTTGATTAGTGAGCTGAAAAAGCAAAAAGCAGATGACATCATTGTTATTGCCGGTGGCGTCATTCCAAAGCAAGACTATCAAATGTTATATGATGAAGGGGTTAAGGGTATTTTTGGCCCTGGAACAAAAATACCGCTGGCTGCTCGGGATGTGTTGGTTGAAGTGAACAAAGCGGTTAAGTAATCGCTGTATGAAAGTTTTTTCACTCAAGTGTTAATGATAAATATCCGAAAAGAATAAATCCCAAAAGGGCTGAAACTAAAGGATTAGGAATTGAAAGCGGGAGCGTTTAGTGTCGCAGATTGACATACTTTCAAAGCACAACATAGACAAGCTCATAAAAGGTGATCGCCGGTCCTTGGCTAAGGCGATTACCTTGGTGGAGAGCACCTTACCGACTGATCGAGAGAAATCTCAGCAGCTCCTCGAAAAAATACTGCCCCATTCTGGCAACAGTATGCGTGTGGGGATCACGGGTATTCCTGGCGTGGGTAAGTCGACGTTTATCGAGACCTTCGGATTATTTTTGTTGAGTCTAGGGAAAAAAGTAGCGGTACTAGCCGTTGACCCTAGTTCTCCCGTTGCCGGCGGCAGCATCTTGGGGGATAAAACGCGAATGGAATATTTGTCCCGTGAGGAGCATGCCTATATACGACCTTCGCCCTCGGGCGGCGCATTGGGAGGTGTTGCACACAAAACGCGAGAGACTATGTTGCTGTGCGAGGCCGCTGGATACGATGTGATTTTGGTAGAAACCGTGGGTGTAGGACAATCTGAATATGAAGTGGCGGGCATGGTGGACTTTTTCCTAGTGCTGATGCTACCCAATGCGGGAGATGAGTTGCAGGGTATCAAGAAAGGCATCTTAGAGTTGGCTGATTCCATCGTGATAAACAAGGCTGATGGTGAAAGCATAAATATGGCGCAACAAACAAAACGCCATTATTTAAACGCCTTCCAATTACTGCAACACGGTGCTTTTTGGGCTCCTAAGGTGGTGACTTGTTCTGCATTGGAAAATGAGAACATTGAAGATGTGTGGAATATGGTAGTGGAGTATTTTAACTTAGCCAAAAAACATAGGGCTGTGGATTCGGCTAAGTCTGGGGAAAGCATGTCTAGTTTTGATGAGAAGCGAGCCAATCAGAACAAGGCCTGGATGTGGAAGCTTATTCGAGAGATGCTGGATCTGCGCTTGAAACAAAACTCAGCTGTACAGAACGCTTGGCCCTCGCTCGAAGCCAGTGTAGTGAAAGGGGAGCTTGCCCCATACTCTGCTGCAAAACAAATTATGGATGTGTTTTCCTGAACAAAACCCATTTTTAAATGAATTTATAATTCTTCGTCAATATTAATAGTGAAAGAGATAGAAGCTATGTCAACGGAAAAGCCGGCCGCCATTAAAAGTGTCCCCTCTTTAGAAAACCCCTTTGATAAACCCAAAGAAGTGGAGTTCAAAATACCGGGGGAGATTACCCGAGAGCCAGGACTCTANGAGCAAGCGTTGAAAGAGGGTTGGGACTTNATGCAGCGCCCGACACAATCTGCGGGTGTGGTAGCGATTGAGCGACAACACCAAAAGAAACGCATGACGGTTTGGGAGCGGATTAAGGTATTAACGGATAAAGAGCCCAAAATACTGTATCAAAACTGGGGTAAGAACTTAGACGGCGCTTCTCTNGTNACNGGTATTATTGATNTTGATGGTCGCGATGTGGCTATTTACGGGCATGATTTTACCGTTAGAGCAGGATCTATGGATGCCACTAATGGCCGTAAATTAGCTGAGCTTTTCCGTTTAGCGGGCAAGCGAGGTATCCCCGTTGTTGGGATGAATGACAGTGCGGGTGCTTTTGTGCCAGCGGGTGTGGGGGGGCTGGACGGATATTCAGAAGCCTTTACGGCATTGCGAAAAATCAGTGGTGTTGTGCCTTCCATTATGTGTATGTTTGGTTTTAATGCGGGCGGCGGCGCCTACCTCCCACGTCAAGGCAGTTTTGTTATTCAGCCTAATGAGACCTTTTTTGGTTTGACTGGACCGGGGGTTGTTAAGTCAGTTTTAGGTGAAGATGTTACCGCCGATGAGCTAGGCGGACCCAGTGTGCATAGTAAAACAGGTGTGACCNATTTTGTTGTACCGGATGAAGTCAGTGCNTTAGAAAAAGTGAAGAAGCTGTTGAGTTATATCCCCGACAATAATGCCAGTATGGCACCGTTTCAGGCCACTTCNGATCCGCTNGACCGNAAGACNTGGGANGCNGANATCTTATTGAAAAAGGCTTTNAATTCTCCCACCGGATATAATACGCCNGTTGATATTNGAATTNTNATTCAACAAATTTGTGATCATGGNGATTTTTTCGAAATACANCCGGANCGAGCACAAAATACAGTTTGCGCTTTAGGACGATTNGGTGGAAATGTANCGGGTTTTTGNGCGAATAATAGNGCGGTGTCATCGGGNCAGATTGATGTGGATGCGGCATTNAAAATTGCACGCTTTGTGCGTTTTTGTAACCTNTACAACATCCCCGTTATTTTTGTAGAGGATACGACAGGATTTTTACCCGGCACCGATCAAGAGCGGCGCGGTATCGTACAAGCGGGCCGTGCGATGTTGGACGCGATTATTGATNTACGCACACCTCGGATACTGCTTATTGTGCGTAATGCTTTCGGTGGTGCCTACGCGGCNTTTAATGCNTATGCCACAGGTGCTGATTTGGTGTTGGCATTGCCNACTACCCGCCTTGCGGTAATGGGTCCAGCGGGAAAAGAGTTTGTCTTTAAGGATGAATTGAGGGCGCTGCGAGCTGAGGTGGCTAAAAAGATTGCTNACTTTATGCAGGAAGGTATTGATAAAACNCAGGCNGAGGTTGAAGCCAATGCTTGGTNTGCGGAACAAGAGAAATTGCTGGGTCAACGATATGAAGAGGAATTAATGAACCCNCGAGAGGCGCTGAGTTTAGGATCCATATCTCAATTGGTGATGCCTTTCGATTTACGTCAAGTTCTGGGCGAGAATCTCGAATTCTTGTTGAGACATTACACGCCAGAGCCGTTGCAATCGGTACAACGTGAATTCCATTAATAGTGAATAGATTAGATAGTGACGAGGTTCTTACAGTGAATAATGTGAGCGGCAAGAATAAAGATAGTAGCGCGAATAAAGATAGCAGCGAGAATAGTGATAATTTATACCAAAACAATCCGTTGATACATAAGAGTCGACGCCGACTCTATACCGATTCCCCTTGGGTTCGGCAATTTAATTGTACTGAGATGAAACCATTAATCATTTGTCGTGGTCCTATTCGAAAGGAAGCGATGGATGTATTTGATGAGATGGGTATTAATAGTTACGGTATTCTCCTGTCAGAGAAAGACTCCATCGTTTACAACCAAGCGCTAGCGCCGGAATTACGCCAACTGACGGATACAAATCGTATTCATCGTGTTCCCGATTATAGCGGTGCGGATAAAGAGGAACGCACGCAGCGTATCAATCAGATCATCGCCATTGCACACGAAAATGGCTATAACGCCATTTTCGCCGGTTACGGATTTATGGCTGAAGATGAACAAATGGTGCGGGCGATGGAAGAGGCGGGTCTTAATTTCATTGGACCGAANTCAGGTACTCAGCGTGCAGCAGGACTGAAAGATGAAGCGAAAAGAACCGCGCTTGAATGTGGTGTGAGTGTTACACCAGGGGTAGACAATTTAACGGCTTTGACGTTGTTGCAAAAATACAAAGATTTATCAGGATTGAAAAAGCTAGTTGCTGATAAGGGGCTGGAAGTTTCTCAATCTGTGCTCAACTCTGATGCTGCCATTTCTGATATTGCAGATGATGTGCTCTCGGCATCTTACAGTAAGGGCATCGATCTTATATCAGTTGATGAAATGTGTGCAGAGGCTATCAATCAGGTTGTTGAAACCTTCAAGAAGTTTCCCGAAAACCGAATTCGTTTAAAAGCCATTGGCGGTGGTGGTGGTAAAGGCCAACGTATTCTTTCGCCTCCCTCAGCCTTCGAGGGCGATCTCGATACTCGGATCGATGAGGCTGCTGGTGAAACACCGGAGCTTATTTTAGAAATTATAAATGAAGTGAAAACAAACGGCGTCGGTGACAATAAAAATATATTGATTGAGCTTAATATTGAAACCACCCGCCACCAGGAAATACAGGTTATAGGTAACGGTGAGTGGTGTACTACCCTAGGAGCGCGNGATTGTTCTTTGCAAATGCATGAACAAAAACTGTTGGAAGTTTCCCAAACTCAGGAAGATCTAAAAAGGGCTATTCAAGAAGCCAGAGATACCAACAAAGAAGAGGAAGCTGTTGCCCTTGAAGAAGATCTGGTTATTCTGCAAAAAATGGAAGTGGAATCAGAGAAGTTTGGTTTGGCCGTAGGGCTGGATTCCGTGTCCACCTTTGAGTGCATCGTGGATAAAGGTATTCATTTCTTTATGGAAATGAATACGCGAATTCAAGTAGAACACCGNGTGTCCGAACTTTGTTATTCATTGAAGTTTTCTAACCCAGATGATGAGAGCGATTTTTTTATTGTTGACTCTCTTGTGGAAGCGATGGTGTTAATCGCTTCTCACGGAGCGGGGCTACCGAAGCCTAGTCGCATACCGCGCGAAAGTGCCTCCGTTGAAGCTCGACTTAATGCCACTAACCGTGCNTTGAAGCCTCATGCCGGGGGCCAAGTTCAATATTGGTCGAATCCCATTGAGGGCGAAATTCGCGATGACCAAGGGATTAGTTTGAGGAACCCGGATACCGATCGGTTTATNCATTATACCTTGGCCGGTGCCTATGACAGTAATATCGCTTTGTTATTAACGACTGGGGGTGATCGNCGCGAAAGCTACAAGCACATGGCTAATGTGTTGCGCCGTACTGTCCTAAACGGCGAGCGTTTAGCCACTAACCTAGAGTTCCATTATGGTTTGGTACAATGGTTTCTTGCCGAGAATGTAAGAGCTAAGTCGACTACTCAATTTATTGTGCCTTACCTAACAATGGTGGGTTTGTTAAAGCAGCAGGCCAATGATCTGGATATAAATTTTGCTTATGATGCTTTGAAACGACATTACCAAAATAAAATTATCGCGACTTTTGTAGGNGATGATCAAGCTAGCGTAGCGTTAACAGCGCAAAATTCCGCTTTTGATCGNAAACGAACCTTAGTGNTGCGACCCATACAGATGTTGTTAGATGAGCCTCATTTTTATTCGGGTTGGCTCAGTTTTAACAAATTTAATATGCGGTTTGATGGTGATGATGTTGTTTGGCGTATTAATCCCTATGAAGTTTTAGATCAGACNTATCATTATCTTAATATGGATTACCGAGATGATTTGCCGGCAGCTTATGGTGTNTGGAAGCATGATAACGAGATTCTTCAAGCGGCTTTACGGTTTTATAAAGACATTGCAGAGCGTTTAAATACTAGTGATTACCAAGAGCTTAATAAGCTGTTATTAGCAGAAGATCCTCAAGGCANCTTGGATAAGGAAACATGGGNAAAGGTGCAGTCTTCCCATGTGGGGTTTCAGGCAGGATTAGAAATTTTTGAAATGCTACTTAAAATAGCAAAAAAACAAGGGTTTTATGGGCTTAAAGTTAATTCGGATCTGACGATTTCTATTCCTGAAGAGCTACAGGTGAAAGCGTTGCAAGAGGCAATGTCGAAAGTGCTCGTACCACCGCCTGCNACAAAGGCAGATGAGATTGTNGCTGTNTGTGGGGGCATGTTTTATGCGAAAGAAGCGCCTGGGTTGCCATCCTTCGTTAATGAAGGTGATCACTTCAATGAAGGCGATCCCCTTTATATTGTGGAAGTGATGAAAATGTTTAATAAGGTTTACGCTCCCTTTGCAGGCACTATTGATAAGATAGTCTTGGAAAATACGGAAGGTGAGATAGTAAAAGAAGGTCAGTCGCTCTTTAAAGTGACGCCCGATGAGAAATTGGTGGAAGAGGATCCTAAGGAAGTGCAAGCTCGCATCCTGAATAATACAAAAAGGGCTGTTGAGGAAGTACTGTAGTTATGAAGAAGTGCTGTAGTTATGAAGAAGTACTGTAGTTATATTGTAAAACATAGATTGGTTTAATCTGATTACAGAGCAGGGAGGGAGCAAATGAATTCTGATCTAGAGGAAGGCAGTCGATACAGTTTGTTAAAAAATGTTCCAGTATTTGGCGCTATCCGTCAGGATGTGATCGANTTGTTGGTCTCCCAAGCCCCCATTATCAACATTAAACAAGGCCAATATTTATTCCGAGAAGGGGATGCAACTACTTCGATGTATGTGATTGAAAAGGGGGAAGTGGCTGTAGTGAAAACTTGGGAAAGTAAGGAGTATCTTTTAAAGCACTTACATTATGGTGATTGTATTGGCGAAATGTCACTGTTTGATTTTTTCCCGCGCAGTGCATCGATTGTTGCAGTAAAAGAGACTCAGCTTATCGAAATTACTTCAGCGAAACTGTTAGATATCTATGACAAGGATCTTGAGCAATTTACCTTGATCCAGATGAATCTGGGTCGAGAGGTGACGCGACGCTTGAGGGATGCTGATGAGCAATTGTTTCAGGATCGTATTGAGGCTGCAATTGATGAAAGTGGTGTGGTGTTTCGCCCCGACTGATTAGCGATGGCGGTGAGNACAAATAAATTCATCAAGAATTGTAATCTTTAGTAGCTTAAGTAGGTGATTGAGGGCCTTTCGTTTTCACGCAGTGTTTCAGGCGCTAACAGGTTGGTTACGGTTGCAAGGGGCAGAAGCACTAAAATGNGNCATATGGAGATCAGTCAGGGNCGTTTAGNCTAATAANNTGGGCTCCCATTTAACTCTGATCCTCAATTTCATGCAGAGTATAGGATNTGCTATAATTAGTTGCATAGNGNCNGTAACATCGTGTAACTGGGGTGTTNCGAGGGCAGNGCTGCTATTTCCAGTGGCCTGTGATATCTTCTGAATCCATTGATCAAGCATCCATTTCGATGNGTGATTCCCGAATGTATCTGTTAGAGATGTAGTCATTTATAAAAAGGCACTGACGGTTTTTTCCGTTAGTAGAGTGAGGTTTTGTGCCATGTTATTTTCGTCGCTAAAATATGATTTTAAGGTGAACCTTTTTGGACAGGGGCAGCATCTACTATCCTATTTATTACGGGCTTGTTTAATGCTTAAGAGTTTAATACCTGCCAGTTCCACAAAGTGGGTCACGGGATTTATATTTTCAATATTGATGTTGGGTAGCTCCGTCACTGTTAATGCTGAACAATTGTGTGAATTTATTTCCGCGAATCAGTGGGCAAGTTTTGATTCAATGCCAAAAAAAGAGACGAGTAAAAATCCCCATACTGCGCAAGAGTATTACGATCTTGCGGTAAATCGATATTTTGAAAACCTGTATGATGGGAGAGTGACACAATCAGACTTGGTTTATAAACAGTATCTGGAGGGTAAATTAGATCATCAGTCTGAATCCACTGGAAGTGCTGTTCGACAAATTAAGAATAAAATACAGGAGTTGGAAGGTGATGTTTTTGACCAAGAAATTAGTGCTTCGTTTTTGATTGCTGCTCAGAAAGGCCATCGTGTTGCGCAATTTTGTCTTGGTCGAGTTTATGAATACGGTGTGGGTGTTGGTATTAGTTATGTGGATTCCTACTCATGGTATGCGGTTGCCTCGTCAAATATGAAGCCGGGTGGCGATGCGTTGATGTGGGGTGTATCGCAGCGACTGGAGACAGCCGAAGTTCGCCTGGCAGAGAAGAAAGCTAGAAAGTACATTAAAAAGTATGCCGATATGTAGGTGAGGTTTGGTTATTCTGCTAAATCACGCCCTGCGCAATCAGAGCATTATATTCCTCTTCGTTTAACCCCAGTTCGTCAATATAAACAGTCCTGTTGTGACTTCCAACAGCTTGCCCCGCCCATTCTGTGCGTCCTGGGGTTCTATCGAGTTTCGGTAGAATTGCTGGGATTTTAAGGGATTCTCCCTCGACCTCAACGGACTCAAACATGTTCCTGGCTTGGTAATGGGGGTCATCCATCATGTCGGCGATATTATAGATGGGGCCGCCGGGAACTTCGGCTTGTTCAAGTATATCCATTACTTCTTTTGAAGTGAGTGTAGAGGTCCACTTTTTCAGAGCAGCGTCGATTTCTTGTTCATGTTCCACTCGACCCATGTTGGTTGCCATCCGTGGATCTTCTGCCATTTCGGGATAGCCTGCTGCTTTTCATTAGCCGTTGGAAAATGGAGTCGCCATTGCCCCCGATAACAACAAATTTTTTGTCCTTACAGCAATAGGTATTCGTGGGTACGATGCCGGTCAATGTGGTTCCAGAAGGTTCGCGTATGACCTGAGCACCGTCGTACTCCGGTACTACTCCTTCCATTAAGTTAAAAATTGACTCATAAAGGGCGATATCGATTACCTGTCCGCTCGCGACTTCGCCTCCTGTGTATTGCGTTTTTTGCCGCTCGGTCAGTGCGAGCAAAACGCCGATGGCGGCGTGGAGGCCCGCTAAGGAGTCGCCAATACTGAGGTTTGGACGTACCGGGGCATCTCCAGGGAATCCATTAACATAGCGGAACCCGCTAAATGCCTCTGTCACCGAAGCGTAACCTGGTTTGTGGGAGTTGGGGCCGGTTTGTCCATAGCCGGATATGCGGGTATAAATTAGATTGGGGTTGGTTTTTTTTATTTCCTCTGGTCCAAGGCCCCACTTTTCCATTGTTCCAGGTCGAAAATTTTCGATAAGAACATCGGACCGATCAATTAATTGCCGAACTAGTTTACGCCCTTTATCACTTTTGAGATCTAGCGTAACGCACTTTTTGTTTCGCGCTAAGCTTCTCCACCATAAGGAAGTACCGTCTTTTACAATGCGCCATTGGCGAATAGGGTCGCCGCCTTCGGGTGGTTCTATTTTTATAACTTCGGCGCCGAAATAACCAAGTAGCGTGCCCGTGAAGGGTCCAGCTAGTAGTTGTCCGAGTTCTAGTACTTTAACGCCGTCTAGTGGTCTACCGCTGTTTTCTTTGTTCATAATATAAGGCTTGTTTGATAACTGTTCATAATGAAAGAGTGATGTTGGGTCGAGTGTTTTTCGTTTTGTAATAATACCGATAATTAAACATGAATACACTCTAAAAGAGGCTAGTTACTAAGCGCATATCTCGTACATCTGAGCTTTAAGTATTGAAGAAGCGTTGAAGAGGTGTTGAAGAAGTATTGAAGAGGTGTTGAAGAAGTGTTGTATTGATTGAAAAATAAAATAACGTTGGAATCTGAAACAATTGATTAAAAAAAATAGCTATTAAAATGTAGGATCATTAGAAAAAACTACACTTAGACAAAAATAAATCGTTGCATATACTTATCTCGAGGGGAAAGATCAAGGAGCGAGTGTATGGACGCTAAGTTCAGTTTAACTAATGAGCCCAGTAGCTCCACTCATCGACATAAAAGTCGAGAAGTTCTCTATTATAACCTTCGTGTTTTCGATATTGATACCAATAAGGTGGCAGGTTATATCAATGATATCTCTGTTGACGGTGTTAAGTTACTTACCGCATTGCCGGTGTGTAAGGGTGAGGTTCGTCGGTTTAGAATAGATTTGCCGAGAAGATCTTCCGAAGACGGTCATTTTAGGGCCTTTAGGTCCATCATTTTCGATGCCGTATCGGCTTGGGCGAGTGATGATGATCGGGCTAGTTTTTATGAATGTGGTTTTCAGTTTGTTAATCTGGATGCGGCAACGAGAGTTTTGATTTCCGAGTTAATTAGCGATTGTCATCGCTAAAATGTAATGTACTCGTCCGCGCATTATGCTTTTCTGGCGTTGCCTAATTCGATATCAGCCTTTTGGTTGATATCGACGGGTTGATATCGACGGGTTGATTTTTTCCCTATAAAGAGCTTTAGAAAGTAGCTGTTTTTAAAAGAGTTTCGTTACTGTTTTGGAAGAAGACTTCAGCCGCCACTCTTAAATGTTGTATGGCGAAATCGATATCGAAACCATCTTCAAATAACTGAATTGCGGTTTCGGCTTCAGTGCGGCAGAACCTCAATATGGTAGCTTGTGGAAGCTGTAAATCGCGGCCTAAGGCAGTTTGTATTTGCTGCGCATATTGGTCTTTAGTCACCTAGCGGTATTCTCCATTCGCGGTCCGATCTTGCATCGGTCATGAGTTCATTGATGCGGATAATAAAATGTTTTTCCTCTGTGGTCCACCTTAAGCTGTAAATATTACGCGTACTGCTTCCAAGTTGATAGTTGCTTCCTGTAAGTAGGTGTGAAGTTGGCTATTTTGATTCTTGATAAATTGAATTTCTTCATCTCGAATGTTCGCGTTATTTCTCTGAAGAGCGAGTAAACGATTTATTTCATCATCTAATGCACTCGCCATTGTTTGAGTTGCCTGTTCAATTACAGTTGAAAGTGTTTCTTGTGCAATGTTATCTGCATTTCGAATTGTTATTTCTAGGGAATCTCGTTGGTTTTGAAGAAGCTGTTTAACGGTACCTTTTGGTAGGTCCTTTAACTGCAAATCGATAACCTCAAAATTGACTTTGTCTGCGAGGTTTTGGCCTTTTTCGTCTAAAAGAATGCGTAAATAAGTGGCAGGTAGGTAACGGGGTGCTTGCAGTGATTTTGGAGCGGTACAGAGTATGCGATAAAAGGTTTCCACTAGGACGGTACCCGGTTTTACGGATTTGTTGCGCAGTACAGCGACACACGCATTGCCTAACTCCTGACTTTGAACTAAGTCGAACGCGCCTCGCACCAGGGGGTGCTCCCAAGTGACAAACTGCATTTCTTCTCGGCTGAGAGCGATTTCTCTATTGGTGGTAATGGTGCATCCGTCTTCAGGCAAACTTGGAAATCCATCAATTAACATATGATTGCCAGGTTTAATAATCCAAGAGTCCTCGGAGTGGTCATCGCAGTCTATGCCATAACAGTCAAACACCAGGTCTAGATAGCGTTTCAAAGCGACGGTGCTTTCCTGTGCTTTGATTTCTGCAATAAACCGAAGGTCTGACAGTTTTCCCGATGAGTTGATTTCTAGCAGGCGATCCCGGCCATTTTCCAGTTTAGTATTGAGTTGTTTACGCAAAGCTTGAGTCTGGGGGATTAACTCGCTCACCAGTGCTTCTTTTTCATTGGCACTAGCCTTCAGTGCTGCGAGTATATTCGATTCCATTTGCTCAAAGACTAGAGAGCCACATGCGCAGGATTGTTCAAACGCGTTAAGTCCCTCTTGATACCAGCGAAATAGAATTTCTTGGTCACTATTCTGAAAATAGGGAACATGAATCCGTATGTCACTGCTTTGACCGATTCGATCCAGTCGGCCGATGCGCTGTTCCAATAAATCTGGATTGAGTGGTAGGTCAAACAGGACCATGTGGTGAGCGAACTGGAAGTTTCGACCCTCACTGCCTATCTCTGAACAGATTAAAGCTTTTGCGCCCTGATCCGGGTCAGCAAAATAGGCTGCAGCCCGGTCTCGTTCAATAATGCTAAGATCTTCGTGAAATACAGTTGTTCTTAGACCCTGTCGTAATCGAAGATAATCTTCTAACTGCATCGCTGTGGTGGCGCAAGCGCAGATGATTAGCAGCTTACCGCGAGTCTTTTTTATTAACCCTATGACATATTCCACCCGTGGATCTTGTTGCAGCCATGTGTCCCAATTACTGCTATTGGTTTCAGGATGGATAAGATCTTCAATAGTGGGAGAGCTCATTTGCTCCGGCAGATAACAATTAGGTAGTGGCAGTGGGTTGGGTATGAGCTTGCGTACTGGGAAATCCTTCATTGCTGCACGTGTATTACGGAAAATTACTCGGCTAGTACCGTGTTGATCCAACAGTATCGATAGTAATTTCTGTCTGGCGTAAAAAGATTTGTCAACAGGGTTGGTATTTTCGGGGTCTGACTCATCCAGATCATCAATGTCAATGTCGCCCTGATCAAGTGGTATGGCAGGTGCCGGCATCGCATCCTCGAATAGGTCGCTGAGTTCGGCATTACCCTTTATGGACAGTTGTTCGCTTAGCGTGAGCATTGTGGTGTCATCAAGCGCTTTGTCACTCATCAGCACGTTAGCTGCGGCTGCGATGATTTCGTATTCTTTCTCTTCGTTGACAAAGAAGTCAAAGTCATGAAATCGCTGTGGGTCCAATAACCGTAGTCGAGCAAAATGGCTGGCATGACCGAGTTGTTCCGGAGTAGCGGTTAGCAGCAATACGCCTTTTGTTGCTTTCGCTAAGGCTTCAACTATTTGGTATTCCTGACTGGGTGCTTCGGGGGACCAGGCTAAATGATGGGCTTCATCCACGGTTAACAGATCCCATTCTGCTGCTACCGCTTGCTGCCAGCGTTGTTCGTGACTAACCAACCATTGCAGGCTGCACAGCACTAATTGTTCTGTTTGAAAGGGGTTGGTGTCTGGCGCGTGTTCACCGATCGCGTCGCAGCGGTCCTCATTAAATACGCTGAACTGACAATTAAAGCGGCGTAACAATTCAACCAACCACTGATGGACTAATGATTCTGGAACGACGCAAAGTATTCGCTGGGCTCGGCCCGTAATCAATTGCTGGTGCATCACCAGACCGGCTTCAATTGTTTTCCCAAGTCCCACCTCGTCGGCTAATAATACGCGTGGGGCATAGCGGTTCCCTATTTCATGGGCAATGTGCATTTGATGGGGCAGCAGGCTGACCCTAGCGCCTAGTAGCCCGTGCTGGGGCTGGCGCGCAAGATTGTTCGAGTAGTGAAAGCTCTGATAGCGAAGACGAAACCAGTTGAGTTTGTCTGCTTGTCCAGAGAGAAGCCGTTGAGATGGTTGGTCTAAGTTTATTTGATAATGTAACTGAGTTTCGGCAAAACAGGCTTCGGACCCATCATCTTTAGTGTCCGTGTAAAATACCAGTCCCTCTGCCTCCTCGGTTTTTTCAATGTGCAAGGCCCAACCATCTTGGTGTTGAATGCTGTCACCTGCTCTGAATATGACTCGATTGAGGGGAGCATCTGTTTGCGCGTACAATCGCGATTCGCCAGCACCGGGAAAAAAGACTTCTACTCTTCGGTGTTCACTGCCAACAATCATGCCTAAGCCAAGTTCGCTTTCGGCAGCGCTTAGCCAGCGCTGACCGGGGTGAAATATATCTTGAAGATTCTGCATTAACCGAGTCTCTGCCACTAATTATCTGAATAGACCGCCATTCGAACGGATCAAAAAGCGGCGGCCATGGCACCTGA
>JAESQG010000073.1 GCA_016765265.1 Pseudomonadales bacterium
AGTAAGCTGTGCTCCCGACAAGCTATTATTGCTAGACAGCATTCGACGTGCAGTCAGTCGAGCTGAGCAAGACAACACAAGAGTAGCGGTATTGGCCGTAGATATCGATGCACTACAACGTGTCAATGATACTTTAGGTATTCTATCCGCGCAGAAGTTTGCTAAATCAATTGTTGCACGAATTAAGAAGGATTTAGCTTGTACCGACGCCGTTAGTCAAAATATAGCGGCGGATCAGGTGGTACAGAGTGAACTTGCATTTAGTGTTTCACACCTTAGTAGCAATGAAATCGTTGTACTGTTGACGGATTTACGCGTTACAGATTTGGTCACCAGCTTTTTGTATCGTATTTTTGCGGCCAACAAAGACGTGATCTCTGTTGAAGGTAATGATTTTTACCTCAACACAAATATTGGCGTTAGTATCTACCCCTCCAACGGTAGCGATCCCGATATTTTGTTGAGAAACGCGAGTCATGCTCTGCAGGAAACTAAACGAAAGTTAGACAGAAACAATTTTCAATTTTATAGTGATGAAATCGCTCAGCGTACTCGTAAGCTAATTCAGATAGAGGCGGAGTTGCATCATGCGGTTGAGCGTGGTGAGTTCGCCGTCCACTACCAACCCACTATAGAATTATCGACGGGGAACATAGTAGGCATGGAAGCATTATTACGGTGGCATCACCCGCAACTCGGAATTGTACCGCCCGCAGAGTTTATTCCTATTGCTGAGCAATCCGGGTTAATCAATGAGATCGATCAATGGGTACTTCGTACGGTTTGTTTCCAGATTCACTTTTGGGAATTTACCGGCTACGATCAGATTACTATCAGCGTTAACCTTTCGCCAGTTGGGTTTCGAAACCCTGATTTTGCGGATAAGATCATTACTTTGGTGCGCGAAATGGACGTTTCGCCTAAATCCCTCGAATTTGAAATCACTAGAACTGTCGTTATGCAAAGTGTGGACGCTGCAGCGATTATATTAAATAAGCTTGATCAAGCGGGATTTACTATCTCCCTTGATGGTTTTGGGACTGGCTATTCATCACTGAGTTATCTAAAACGATTTCCCATAAAGAAAATTAAAATAGATCGGTCGTTTATAGCGGATGCTTTACATAACTCAGACAATGCGGCTATTGTCGGTGCCATTATCGCTATGAGCCATAGTTTGAGCCTCCGTGTAGTGGCGGAAGGCGTAGAGACCCAGGCACAATTACTGTTTTTGCAAGACCTACGTTGTGATGAAGTCCAAGGCTATTTGTTTGGTGGGGTGATGAGTAGTGAAAATGCCACTAATTTATTGGAGGAGCCTTCCGACATACGCCACAAGGCACTGGATAATGGTGCCGGTGATATCACCCTGATAATGGGTGAAAATGAACATGCAACTGCGGGTATGAAAGGTCTTTTAGCTAAACGAGATGCAAACAATGTGTCTACGGACAAGAATAGCCATTCCTCGAGATAATAGTCAATTGTGCATCAATTAACTTAAAAGGCTAGTATATAAAGATTAAATGAGATTTATTAACATCTCGCACCATAACCATTTCGTCCCATAAACATTTCGCCCTATAAACTTTGAAAGGACCTTCATGCCCCATGGTCAAGGAGAGTAAACGCCTCACAATTCCTGCACCTCTGGCAAATGAATGGCTCACTTGGCAATGTACAATGGTAACCGGTTTTCTCTGTGGAGCGATTTACTTTCCCCAGGGCGAAAAGCACTTAGGATCTGCTACTGCTAGCTGTACGAACGAAGGGAATGTCAAAGGGGCTTTGCAATTAAGTGATGCAGCACTTCAGGTTCTGGATAAAAATAGCGAGGTCATGTTATCTCAATACTATGGTGCTGAGACTCAACACAGTTGCAATGTAGTGGCCTGTCCCTTGTGGGTAGAGAACGTGTTAGTAGCAGTAGTATCGGTGATGATCACGCCCAGATCTGAATCGCAGCAGCAGGCGCTTTTGCGATTACTAAAATGGGGAGGAGCTTGGATAAAAAACCTGGCGCAACAAAATCCAAGCCTTTCTCAATCTGATCCTGCCTCTCAAAACACCCAGAACAAAAACAGTTTTTCTTTGGCTTTAACTAAAACAATTCTTAAACGCCCTTCATCCCATATGGCGGCCATGGATTTGGCTAATCAAATGGCAGACCAATTTGGCTGTGAAAGAGTGAGTGTTGGTTTTCGTCAGGGCTTGTCTGTACGTCTTTGTGCTCTTTCCCATGTGGCGAGTTTTGATTATCGAACTCAATTGGTACGTAGAATAGAAGCTGTGATGGAAGAGGCTGTGGATCAAAATGCGATGATGGTCCATCCTCCTCTCGACGGACAGAATTCAGCGGTTACCCGCGCACATGTGGAGTTGGCGGATCAACCAGGTACCGGGGCCATCTGTGCTATTCCATTGCCCGGACGCTCTGGCTTGATTGGAGTCGTTACACTAGAGCGTTTACCTAGCGAGCCCTTTGACGACGAGGAAGTGGCCTTATGTAATTCCTTGGTTCGTGTTACGGGTCCAATATTCGATTTAAAGCTGATGCACGAGCGCTCTTTTCGTGATAAGGCCATTGAAGCCCTGTTGGTGACGGCTAAAGATCTGTTTGGAACAGCCTATTTTAAGTTAAAAATTGCCGCCCTCAGTTTTATTGCATTAATTACGATTTTGTCATTAGTTGATGGTACGTATGAGATCACCGCCCAAGCCAGTATTGAAGGTTCTGTTCGGCAATTATTGACTGCACCTCAAAACGGTTACGTAAAGGATGTCATGGTGCAAGCGGGTAATGTGGTAAAGAAAGGCCAGATCATGGCCTTGCTTGATGATCGGACCTTACAGCTTGAACGTTTAAAGTGGCAGAGCGAATACAACAAAATTGAGAGGGAATACCAACAAGCACTGGCTCAACACAACCGCATTCANCTGGGCATACTGAAGGCGAAAATAGGNCAGGTGAAAGCTGAACTACTACTAGTAGATGAAAAAATCAAACACACTCAATTAAAAGCTCCGTTTAACGGCGTTGTGGTCAGCGGCGATCTCAGTCAGTCCTTAGGCGCGCCAGTGGAGATTGGCCAAGTTTTGTTTGAAGTGGCCATTCTGGATAGTTTTCGAGTGACGTTAGAAGTCGAGGATCGGGATATCGCCAGTGTCAAAGCGGGAATNCCCAGTAAGTTAATTATAGCGGCTTTACCCAATTCAGCTATTGCTATCTCCATAGATCAAGTGATACCTATTGCCGTTTCCAGTGGTATGCGAAATTTTTTCCGAGTAGATGCTTCGCTGGCAGAGAACACCTCTCTTCTACTTCCCGGCATGCGGGGTATCGCGAAGATCGAANTAGGACAACGAAAAATACTGTGGATTTGGACTCATGCTTTATTTGATCGAATACGCCTTTGGCTGCTGTCTGTTGGGTTATAGGTATGTCTGAAGCGTCTCAAAATCCGAATTGGCCGTTAATCTCAAAACTACAACCGCAACTGCGTCGACATGTGTGCATTTACCCTCAAGTCTACAGGGGCGAGCGTTGGTATATTTTACGGGATCAATCCAATGGTCGTCACCTTCGTTTTAGCGCCCCTGCCTATGAATTGATTGGTCGACTGAATGGTGATCTTACCGTAGAAGAAGCGCGCAATAGAGCGCTAACAGTATTGGGTGCTGGGACTGTCTCTAACGAGGGCTTGTCTGACGATATTTTGCCTGACGATATTTTGTCTGAAGATGACATTATTACTATTTTAACCCAATTATTTTCTATTGATGTGTTGCGTAGTGGTTTACCTACCGATGCAGAAACACTGTTTAATCGTTTTCAGCATCAACGNCGGCTTCGACGACAGAGTGCCTTGATGAATCCANTGGCGATACGTATTCACCTGTTGGATCCCGATTCTTTTCTCAATCTGTTAATCCCCTGGGTGCGGCCACTTTTTTCCAAAGCAGGTGTGGGCGTATGGTTATTGGTAGTGGGCTTCGCCATGCTGCTAACTTTACTCAACTTCCCCTCGCTGATGGCCGCAGTAGACAAGGATATATTCTCTGCCGCAAATATTGTATCTATGATTCTGNTATTTGTTGGTATCAAAACGGTACACGAGTTTGCTCATGCTTTTGCNGTAAAAATATGGGGNGGTGATGTCCATGATATGGGAATCACTATTTTAGTTCTAGCACCGGTACCTTATGTGGATGCGTCAGCGGCTTGGGGCTTTCGGGATAAGTATAAGCGCATNTTAGTGGGTGCTGTGGGGATATTCGTTGAATTATTTCTGGCTTCTCTAGCCCTGTTTATTTGGCTCTTGGTTGAACCGGGTCTAGTAAAGGATGCCGCTTTTAATGCGTTGCTCATCGGTAGCGTGTCTACCTTGGTATTTAACGCCAATCCACTGCTACGTTTTGACGGTTACTATGTCCTACAAGACTTAATCGAAATCCCCAATCTATATTCCCGGGCCAGTCGTTATTATCTTTATCTAGCACAACGCTATGTATTTGGAATTAATAAGGTATCCTCTCCNGTTACTGCCGACGGAGAATCACTCTGGTTTATTGTATATGGTCTAAGTGCACTTTGTTATCGCTTGGTTCTTATGGTTATTATTGTAATTTTTCTAGCGGAAAAATATTTATTTATTGGAATTTTGTTGGGTGCCTGGTCCATTACCATGCAGATTATTCTGCCCATTATTCGAGGTGCGAGATTTTTACAGAATAGTCCCAAGTTAGACGGAAACCGTGTTCGAGCCAATTCTATTTCATCGGCACTCATTGGCTTTATTTGTGTGGTATTTCTGTTCTTTCCCGTAGGTGTGAGTACAAAAGTAGAAGGCATAGTCTCTGTTCCAGATCAATCTCAAGTTTATGTGGGCGCCACTGGTTTTGTGGTTGAAGTACTTGTTGCTTCTGGTAGCGCGGTTAAATCAGGTGATCCGGTACTGCGAATGGAATCGGTCCCGTTGCGAGCGAATATACTAAAGTTGCAAGCACAGCGAGAGGAGCTCAAGGTGAGAATTGCCGCTAAACAACTTAACCATCAAGTTCTGTCTGACATCATGAAAGAAGAATTGAAAACTATCGATGCTGAACTTGCTTTATTAAGAGAAGAGTCCGCGAGTCTTCTAGTGCGCACTGAGGCCGAGGGTACATTAGTATTACCGCAGGCATGGCGGTTAACAGGACGTTATCTAAAGAAAGGNGANTTGGTTGGCTATATATTGCATCCGGAACGANTCATCGTGCGTTCGATAGTACCTCAATCACACATAGGGTTGATTCAACAACATGTGGATCGAGTGGAAGTCCGTTTTGCTGAACGCTTGGGAGAAATTATTGAAGTTAATATTAGTAGAATGGTTCCCTCAGGTAGTATCACTTTACCCAGTCGGACGTTGGGTACCGCAGGAGGAGGTAAAATTGAGGTAGTCCTGTCCGACGACAGTGGTCTCACCGCGACCGAGAAAGTATTTCAGGTAGACCTGGGGTTACCAAAGGGTTTTGAGGTAAGTGGGGTGGGAGAACGCGTTTATGTGAGTTTTGATCACGGTACTGAGCCTTTAGCCAGACAGTGGTTGCGCAGCGGACGGCAGCTCATCCTTAGTCGACTTGCATTTTAACGCGGATGTTTCTGTGATGTGATGGCTATTCGATACATTCATTTTGCTACCTTTGTATGGCGCTTTAGAACCACTGTGTGGTGGTGCAGGTGATGTTCTTGCGTTAAATCTATTGTTAGATAAACTTATTTGTAGAGGAGCTATTTTTAATAGCTAACTATATTAATAGAGGTATGATGATGTCATTAGTTAAACTACTTAACACTATGGTTTTTACCGTATTCCTTGTAATGAGTAGTCAAACATGGGCGCACGAAAAAGGAGATTTGAATGTAGGTTTNTTTTGGCTACAGATTAACACTGAATTAAATNATGAGCCTCTTGTACTTGAAAGTAATGGAGCTGAAATTCCGAATTTAGCGCTTTCAGTAGAATCAAAATCAATGCCTGCAATCGGCCTAACTTATTTTATCACTGATAATATTGCTATCGAGTCGTACTTGGGTGTGCCGCCCCGTTATGATGTTCAACTTAGTGGGGGTGAAGCAATTCCGCTTCTAAGTGGTATTAAAGGCGTAGCTAGCACAGAAATACTAGCAGCTCTGGCATTTCTTCAATATTATTATACTGTACCTAATACACCAATCACTCTTCATGTAGGTGCGGGTTTTGGCTATGCAGTATTTCATGATATCGAGGTCAATCCCATTTTTTATTCCCTGGACCCCGATCTTAGTTTTAGTGCTGATGATTCTCTTGCAGCAGCGTTTCAATTGGGTGCAGAAGTCAACTTGAACGATAATTTAACCGCGCGGTTAACCTATGGTAAAATGACCCTTTCTGTGGACGCCCAATTCAGTACTGGCATTCTTGGGCCGGTAAGTGATTTCACTACCACTATCAATGTTAATCCAGATTTGTGGATCATAGGGATGGGTTACAAATTTTAACGTCGGAGCCGATACCCTACAAGTTCAGAAGCTCAATGACTGTCTCGCTAGGGCTTTATTTTAAAATTTACTGAGTTATGGCAAGTGGACCAGGGAAAAGGTTACCACGATAACACAACTCGTATGATCACCGTTTCCCTCACCATTAATGATCGAAGCACCTATGATCGAAGCACCTATGATCGTAGTCGAGATCTCATCGCTTTTTAAACTAGCCGTTTTACCTTTGTTGGTTAATCCGTTATAGCCAGATTGAGCGTATAAGATTAACCGTCTTTATATCCAACCCTGATATGAATTTAATATTTCTATGATTTGATAGTCATTCTATACCTTCATTTTGCTGCTGCTCTGTGGCGCTTTGGTAACACCGTGTAGTAATAGGGGTGATGCTATTGCGTTAAAACTGTATTTATATGAACATATTCTATCGGGGAATGCTTTTAATAACTAACTAACTTAAAGAGGTGAGGTGATGAAATTAGCTAAACTACTTAACACTACGGTTTTTACCGGATTCCTTGTAGTGAGTAGTCAAACATGGGCACACCAAGAAGGTGATGTGGTGGTAGGTTTATTTGGAATGATAATTAACTCAGAATTAAATGAAGAGCCCCTTAAACTTACCAGTACTGGGTTTGAATTCGACGGTATTGCGTTATCAATAGATTCACAATCAATGCCAGCTGTTGGAGTCACTTATTTCTTCACGGATAATTTCGCCATTGAGTCCTATTTGGGACTGCCTCCCCGATTCGACGTCGATCTTAGCGGGTTTGCGCCCCTGGACGGCACGGTAGCCAGCACGCAAATCTTAGCGGCCTTGGCATTTTTACAATATTATTATGTTGTGCCCAATACACTGATTACTTTGCATGTTGGTGTAGGGATGGCTTATGCCGTATTAAGCGATATTAAAGTTGACCCAGATCTCTATGTACTAGACCCCACTCTTTCTTTTACGGCTGATAATTCTCTCGCAGGCGCTATTCAACTGGGTGCTGAACTTAATGTGAGCGAAAATATGACGGCTCGGGTAACCTATGGAAAAATGAAACTTGCTGTTGATACCGAATTTGCTACTAGTCTTCTTGGCGGTACAAGATTGGATTTTAGTACTACGATTACAATTGACCCGGATTTATGGCTAATCGGGTTGGCCTACGAGTTTTAGTAATCGGTAAAAATGAGGTAGTTTTAGACTCCTTACAAGTCGAGCGAATTAACAACTGACTTGTAAGGAAGCGTATGTTTACTGATTATATTACAGGGTTACAGCAAGTGGACCACGTAAAAGTTTACCTGGATAACTACCCGTATGTTCACCATTTCGTAGAAGCACCTCACCATTAACAATCGTAGTGGAGATACCTACCGCTTTTTGAACCAGTCGTTTTGCCCCAGCTGGCAAATCCGTTTTTATTACCGGCATTAGAGGGGCAATACGATCGGCATCAAACACGAGAATATCAGCGGCATAACCTTCTTTAAGTTCCCCTCGATCCTCAAACCCCCATGCCTTAGCAATATCTTGGGTTAGCAATTTAACCCCTTCCTCAAGTGTGAATGCTTCCTTCTCTCTCACCCAGTGAGATATGACATGGGTTTGTAGGGAGGAATCCATGATTTGCGAAACATGCGCGCCCGAATCAGAAAAAGTAACCACCGAACGGGGGTGTTTCATCATCGCTAATACATGATCTTGATTTTGATTTGCTAGAGGCTGACGGAAGAACACTTTTAACTTGTGTTCGAGAGCGACGTCGATAATGACTTCCACAGGGTCTTTACCCGTTTCTTTAGCGATGTCTGCCACTGTTCTATGAGGCCCGCCCACAGTGTCCATTACTAGCAACCAATTATAATTGGGGCGACGTATTTCTGTGCCCACTGCTTTTTTCTGCGTTGGATAGTCTGCGTTTGCTGCGGCCACCAACTTCGCACGCATTTCGGGATCGCGTAATGCGGCTTCTTGCTCTGCTAGTGGTTTTTGACGCATCTCTTTCCATACAGGATAATTATCAAAAGGTAAGCGGGATTCAAAGGACATCAACACGTTGAGTGCTCGGCTATGGACCTGAGCGAACATGGTGCCCCCCGCTTCGGCGGTTTCGTCTAGGAGGTCCATATAGGGAGGCCAAAAATCGGGGGCTTGAACACTGCTGAACATTCCCCAGGTTACGGGGCGACCTGAGTCCACTGCAAGGTCACGCAGTCGTTCTTGATAGTCTCTTTGTTTTTTGGGGTCGCGGCCTACATCTTCGCCGGCGATTTCAAAGATTCCTGCGCCTAAATCACCCATGACTCCCACAAGCTGTTTTACCTCGTCCCAGGTGGCTAGTCGACTAGCAACGGGGTCACCATCGGGTGTTTGATGGTTACGAGTGCGTGAGGTAGTAAATCCCATGGCACCGGCACGAATGGAATCTGCCAGTTCACTTTTCATTTTTTCTAGGTCTTCTTCGGTAGCCTCTTCCGTAAAAGCGCGCTCGCCCATGGCGAAGGTGCGTAGCGCTGAGTGTCCTACATAAGCGCTGTAATTTATGCCTTTAGGCAATCGTTGGACAGACTCGAGATACTCAGGAAAAGTTTCCCAGGTCCAGTCTATGCCAGCTTCCATCGCTTCGCCGGAGATATCTTCCGCTCTCTCTAGGTTGCGCACTACATAGTGCTTGTCCTTTTTCCCGCAGGGCGCCAAGCTGAATCCGCAATTGCCCATCACTACAGTGGTAATTCCGTGGTATACGGAACTAGTACCTAGAGGATCCCATGAAATTTGGGCGTCCATGTGAGTGTGGCCATCGATAAAACCAGGCGAGACAATTTGCCCCTCTGCGTCGATGGTTTCTTTGGCGCTGGCGTTTGCATCAATAGTGCCAATGGTTTTTATTTTCCCGTCAATAATTCCTATGTCTGCAGTAAATCGATCTGAGCCGGTACCATCAATAATAGTTCCGTTTTTAATCACGATATCGTATGTCATGGTGATTCCTCCTGAATCTGTTTGTCCTGCTGATAAAATATAAGCTGAGGTTCTTTTACGCTTCAAACAACTACTACTATTTCGAACAACTGCTACTGCTAGTGCTAGTGTAAAGCGTGGTAGAGCCTTAATTGACTACCTTAATCGTCTAACCTACATCGTTTAACTTACATCCTCGAATCTACAACAACTTAGTACGAAAATATTAAAACAACTGTCACGAAAATATTGAAACAACTACTGACTACCTCTAAACTTGTTTAAACCTCTAAACTATTTTAAAAACGAAACTCTAGAAAATGAACCCGTATTTAAAACGAAAACTGAATATAAAATTATCTCTAAGCCCTTAAGTATAGCTGAAATAAAAATAAGGTTAGTGAAACGAACCACCGATAAGATTCCGGGCCATTACTAATCGCTGTACTTCGCTGGGGCCTTCGCCTATCCGTCGAATGCGCATCTCGCGATACCAACGCTCCAAAGGCAAGTCTTTGGTCATGCCATATCCACCGTGAATTTGCATTGACCTATCGACTACTCTGCCACCGGCTTCACTGCCTAACAATTTCGCCATAGCAGCTTCAGTTCTAAAATCTTCACCGCGATCTGCTTTTTGCGCAGCGTCCAGGCAAATATGTTTTGAGGTTCGAATATCGATTTCATTATCCACGATCATCCATTGCACGGCTTGTCGAGTGGAAAGTAAACCGCCAAAAGTCTCTCTGATTTTACAGTATTCGATGGCCATTTCTTGCGCCTTAATAGCAACGCCTATGCATCCTGCTGCATAAGGGATACGCTGACGTGCAAGTCGGTCACTAGCGATGGCAAAGCCTTTATTGACTTCACCGAGTATATTCTCTTTCGGTACGCGTAAATCTTCGATTTGGATTTCAGTTGCGTATTTGGTGGAACGCAGGGTGTGAACCACTCTACGTACATTAAACCCAGGCATGTCACTATCAATCAAAAAACAAGTAATACCGTTGCGGCCCTTATCCTCTGAAGTTCTGGCGAATAAAATACCAAAATCAGCTTGGTCAGCGCCACTGATAAAGATTTTTGCGCCATTCAGTATCCAATCGTCACCGTCTTGTACGCCGCGAGTTTGTATAGCTCGGCCGGGATCTGATCCGCCAGAAGGTTCAGTGAGACCAAAGAAAGAGGTTTTTTCGCCTCGTAAAACCGGGAACAAGTATTTTTCTTTTTGTTGTTCTGTGGCTTCAAAAAGTTGGGCTAGTCCCGCGCCGCCAAATGCGCCGAAAGCTGGGTTATAGAGTCCCGCACGATGTTGACTTATTTCCAAAGTAATTAGCGTTTGGGTGGTAACATCAATATCGGGGCCACCAAATTCGGGCGGGATACCCAAGCCGAATAATCCCATTTCTCGGGTAATAGACACAAGTCGTTCTTTGTCCTCTGGGGAGACCTCACCGGCGTCAGGATCCAGTTTTTCTTCTAGGGGAAGAATCTCCTTTTTTACAAACCGGCGTACATTTTCGACTATGAGTTTTTGATCTTCAGATAATTGATAATCCATTTTGGCTTTGGACTCCCTTGTTATTAATTGAGGGGTTGGGATTGAAGGTTGCGTTTGAAGGTTGTGATTATTGATATTTACCCTTAACTAGCTCAAGGGGGTTAGTCTACCCACTTTGTGCGGATGTTCCTTTTGCACACGCTCAGGTAATTCGCCGAAGTCTGCTTTATGTATCATCAGTAACTCTTCATAGCGACTGATGTATTGCATGTTGACTTCGCAACGGAACAGGGTTTCCTTTCCTGCCCGTAGTTTTAGTTCTTTTTTCAGTTCGCTGTTTAAACCAAATAAAGAGCGCCCACCTGCGTATCCGATATAGATAACGTAGCCATTAGGCTCTGCAAGCTGATATACACCGAGCTGCCCCTGGATTGGTTTGATATTTTCTTCGTTTAAAACCTGAAACGGTTTATCAAGACGAATTGACATGACCTCTTTTCCTTAATTTTTATTACCTAAAACGAACACTATTCAGAATGGACCACCATCCAAGTAAAAAACTGATATCTTATGCTGCCATATGTCCGCCATCAATGGGCAGGCAAACGCCGGTGACGAAATTGGCTTCGTCTGATGCAAGATATACAGCACCATAGGCCACATCCCAGCCGCTGCCCATTCTTTTACGCAGAGGCACTAGCTTATGGCGCATATCACGTACTTCATCTCTGGAAATGCCGCGCGCTTTTGCATTGCCCTCTATGGCCATAGGCGTATCCATTAAGCCGGGCATAATCGCATTGCAACGAACGCCGTATTTGGCGTTAGAAGCCGCAATGGAGGCAGTGAGTTTATTGACTCCGGCCTTGGATAGTTCGTAAGCCGTAATACCTGCCACAGACACCGCTGCTACAGAAGAGATGTTAACAATCGCGCCGGATTCTTGCTGCCGCATTATTGGAATAACTTGTTTGCAGGTGAGCCACATGGCCTTTAGATTCACCAGCATGATTTGATCAAAGGCTTCTTCCTCAAGTCGGTGAGGAGGGGAGTCGCCAAAGCCAATTCCTACGTTATTGTGCAAAATGTCGATGCGGCCCAATTTGTCCATAGCCGCTTCAACTAGAGAGATGTTAGCGGCTTCGGTCACTATGTTACATTCGTAAGCAA
>JAESQG010000074.1 GCA_016765265.1 Pseudomonadales bacterium
CCTGATGGGAAACCGATGCTGCTTTCTGATCTGGAAATACCATTTGAGGCCGTAGTTGCTGGCGTTAATCGAGGTGCTATAGGCGTCTCCCCTGAAGAATACGCTAGAGAACACCGCCTGATTCTAGATAAAATGCCTTCCAAGGTTACACTGGGGCGAAAGATCACTGCTCAGCTTATTAGAATGCTAGCGTTTATAAATCCAATGATTACGAAAGAAATTATTATTGGCGGAGATAGTCTTACCGCAGATTTTGATGCGGTGGATGCTGCGGGTTTTTCCTCCGCGATTCCAGGTATCTTACACTATGATATTGCCAGAAATGATACGCATATGACCGAATTGTTGGAGGAACTTTTTTTGCGGGAAGAATTAATGTGCCTCGTTGATGGTGGCATCATTAATAATGTACCCGTACGCACTGCCTGGAACCAAGTGCAGGATGGTAAAATTGGTACTCGCAATTGTTACTATCTGGGTTTCGATTGTTTCCACCCGCAAATGACCCTAGGTCACGCCCTTACCTTGCCAGTGGAATACGCCTTGCAAGCTCAAGTGTCAGTGAACCATCCTTTTGCTCATAAAATTATAAAATTCAAACCCACCTTATCACCCGCCAATCTTGTTCCTAGTCCAAGTAGCATTGATAAATCATATGATTGGGGATACAAGCAGATGAAAGAAGATATTCCCCTGATGAACAAATTTTTTGAACCCGTAGAATGGCCTAAAAGTCAGCCGTAGGAGTAATACTTAATTCAGTAGACTAGACTATTCTAAAGTCTCTATCTCTTACACTTCATTGACAAAAAGGTTTAACAAACGGTATGCAGGACCTTCACGATCTTCGCATTATCATTGAATCGAAAATACCCATTGTTATTATCGAAACCTACGAGGAGCCGCGAGTAGGGCTGTTAAGGCAAATTAATTATCGGGAAAATATAGTAATGCGCGAACATGATAAAGTAACGGAAGAAAATTGAAAATTAGATCTAGAGAACAGCTAACTGAATTTGTGAATGACGGAAATAAGGTAAAGTACGTTTTTTTCTGGGGGCATGAAGAAAAAGCAGGAAAGGTTTCGAAAACTTGCTTTAGCCAATGGTATGACTCCGTTTTCGAAGACGATGGAAATCAATTTATCACTACTGAGCACTATATGATGTATCACAAAGCTAAATTATTCGAAGATAAAAAAGTGGGTGAAAAAGTACTGGGTGCGAGCAGTCCAGGTGAGGCGAAGGCGCTTGGTCGCGAAGTTCGCGGATTTAACCAAGAGTTATGGAACGAGAAAAGATTCGAAATTGTAGTGAATGCTAATTTAGATAAATTTTCACAAAACCCAGATTTACGTGATTTTTTGCTAAATACGGGAAACAGGGTGCTTGTGGAGGCCAGCCCCTTGGATAAGATATGGGGTGTTGGTTTAGCTCAAGATAACACTGCAATAGAAAATCCAAATACTTGGGAAGGTCTAAATTTATTAGGATTTGCTCTAATGGAGGTACGAGATCGGCTTAGAATGTAGTTAAGTTTGTTAGATTATAGTTAAGCTTTAGGTTTTCCCACCAACATCCACATATTATCACTGGTAGGAATTCTGTCTAAAAAATTAAATCTATCTACGCTAAGGCTTGCGCTCTCTATCATATTAACCAATGATTGTGGCGTGAAATAATTTACGTGATCCGGGAATCTAAACCCAGGCCATTTTATACCTTTAATTTTACGATTCACCGAAGCGAAGTTAGGCACCTTGATCAGGATGACGCCATTCGACTTCAAGCAATATTCGGCGGATCTTAGCACTTCAAGTGGATTGATCTCATGTTCCAAATAAGAACGCATAATGATGAGGTCTGCAAAGTTTTGAGAAAATTGTTTAAGGCCATTCACTGCGTCCGCATTAATAACATAGCCACCACGTTCACTGCACCGCTCATTGGCCAGCTTGGCTAAAGGCTTCGATATTTCCACTCCAAACGGAGTGAAACCTATTGGCATTTGACTGAGGGTAAAGCCATCACCGCAACCAACGTCGATGGTCTTACCTGAAAGCTTGAGGTTTTCTAGGATCATGATTTCTTTACGTTGACCCTTTCTAAAGAAAAATTTAATTTGTTTTAAGGTATCTGAAAAAAAGTAGTAAAGCTTCTTGTCTTTTCGTCTGAGGCTGCGCTCAGCTTTGCTGCTGGCTTCCCATTCAAAATTATTTTGTAGAGTATCGTAGTCTGGTGCATTGTGTAGATAGACAAATTCACATTCCGCGCAGCTGACTATTTTCCAAAGTTCTTTACTGTAGACTGCGATAGGATTGGTGTGTACAGAACTGCAGTGAGGACAGGGTCTATCTATAAGATTCATAAATGTCTATTTCTTTGACTGTGTATCAATATAGGTAAGACAATACGCTAATTATATATTTAAAGCTTTTATTTTTGATCTAATTCTTTGCAAGAAGTGTTCACTTTTTTTGAGAAGCAGGGTTTTTCAATTGATGTAAGTGATATCAAGTTGATGCGATCCTTAATGCTGTTAACCCAGTTATGCTAGGCGGAGGTGGTGTGTATGGCTACCCACCTAAAGATGCGGCTTATCTGGCGATAAAGGCCTGCAAGAACAAAAACTATGTAGCTATGAATGTCATGTTTTACCTTCACGGAGTTCAGATGTATGAATTATGGCAGTCGGTCTATGAGCAGTTTAATACGTAACAATATCTTGACTTTTGAACAAATCCGCAACAATCTGCATACCGCTGGCTCTAGTTTATTGAGCTTAGAACTGTCTCATCAAGATGGCAGACTTTGCAGAATCCCGAATTGACAGGTTTTAGTTGGTCTATTGGTGACTGACTNGGAACTAAGGAATACCGGAAAATGAATATAGCCTACAAAGAAGCAATCGAGCAAAAAGTACAGCAAGTTACGAAACCAGATTATGAAACCGTGATAATTGGAGCCGGTATTTCAGGAATGGCGGCAGGGATTAAGTTGATAAAGGAAAACATGAAGTCTTTTATTATACTTGAGAGAGCAAGTGGCGTGGGCGGAACTTGGCGAGATAATCGTTATCCCGGTATTGCAGTAGATATAAGTTCGTTCACCTATTCATTCTCCTTTGAACAGAATCCTAATTGGNCTAGAGTCTTTTCACCNGGGACTGATTTGCATAATTATACGAAACGGATAGCGGCAAAGTATGGCTTATATCCCTACTTCAGATTTAAAACTACCGTGGTTAGCGCTGTATTTGATAAAGGAACTCACCTTTGGAGCTTGGAATTAGCCGACGGTAGTTTTATGAGCGCACGTCATGTTATCTCTGCGACGGGTGTATTGATTGAAACCAAAGAACCGCTAATACCTGGATTGGAAAAATTTAAGGGNATAAAANTACATACNGGACATTGGGNCGNGTCTCTGNATCTTGAGGGCAAGCGAATAGCGATAATTGGAACGGGTGCCACTGCNGTTCAGATGATTCCTGAACTGGCCGCGAAAGTCGACCATCTAGATGTTTATCAGCGGACACCAATATGGGTGCTTAAGAAACCCGACGGNGAAATCCCTCCTGCACTAAAAAGTGCTTTTAGAAATATNCCNCTCCTACAGCGTTCAGCTCGAGTAGTTACTGATGTTTTTAGCGAAACCGTCATGGTGATTTCTGCTATTTACTACAAACAGTTTCCGTGGCTAGTGGCATGGGCCGAAAAAGCAGGTGTGAACAATATGAAAGAGCAGCTCCCAGACAGGCAAGATCTTTGGGATACTTTAACGCCTAAGTACGGTTTTTCATGTAAACGACCCACTTTTTCAAATGAGTATTTTTCAATTTTTGGCGAAGATCATGTGGAGCTTGTCACCACATCGATAGAGAAAATTCAGGAAGANGGTATTGTCACGACAGATGGGAAATTGAGACCGATTGATATCTTGGTGCTTGCCACAGGTTATCGTGTTTTTGAAAAAGGAAATTTTCCTCCTTATACCGTCTATGCGCGAGATGGCGATGAGCTAGGTGAATTTTGGGAAAGGGAGCGCTTTCAGGCCTATGAAGGCGTATCGGTTCCTAATTTCCCGAATTTCTATAACATATTAGGGCCTTATGCATTGGTCGGGACTTCTTATTTTAAGACTGTTGAAGGTAATACAACACATGCTATACGGTGTATTAAAGAAGCGAGAAAGCGAAAGGCGACCTGTGTTGAAATAAGGCAAGATGTCCACGAAGCGTATTTTAAGGATGTTTTAAAGCGGCAACAAAATACGATATTTTTTAACCATAACTGTGGCACGGCGAATAGTTATTACTTCGATGTTAATGGTGATGCACCGATGTTGAGACCATCAACCTNACTGGAGTCTCTATGGCGTGCAAAACACTTTTCTTTGAATAATTACAGTTATACCAATGTATAACTGTAATTATAACTATTAATTATTCTTAACAATCCATCGCTACTCAGATTAAAGTAGCGGATGGGTTTATCAAAAAATGGGGACTTTTGGTTGAATCCATACGCCCTCTGCTTCGGCTGTTACCGCTCCGTCGTAAAGTATTTTTCCTGTAATAAACAGTTTCCTACCTTCGACCCTAGCCACCTCGGCTTCCATTCTTATATCAGCTTCAATCGGAGTTGGTGCAAGAAATTTAATAGTAAGTGTGCCGGTAAATCCCATTTGCTTTGTAATGCTCTGTGCTCGCGTTAATAGTGTGTCTAATAATGCACAGACTATCCCGCCATGCACTCTTCCCGGCGGGCCTTCATATTGTATTCCTAGGTTTGCGGAGGCGCACACTTTCTCCCCTTCTAGCCATACATCCATGGGTAAAGTAAATGGCGTAGAGGCGCCGATAAAAAGGCTAAAATCAACAATGTTAAGCGCATCCACTGTAGTGGCTTCATCATTTGCTATTGTATTCATGATAGCCATGCGATCAAGGCGCCCATGTTTTATTATTTGACGTTCTAAGTCCTCCATTTGATTTGCGTAGGATTCTAGTTCTTTTACGGATGCATCCATGCGAATTAATTTGCCCATTATTTTATTCATTGATGATGCAATGCGCCGTCTTTGGATATGCTCGGGACCTACTGCGCTTTCCTTATTTAGCCAAAAGTCTTGATATTCCAGTTGCGTGACTTTGGGGGCGTTTTCTTCTGACATGTATATAACCTCTACTGCTGTCTTTGTCTTAGGGATAATGGCCCCATCAGCTAGTGTCGTTTGATGTAGTGTCGTTTGATGTAGTGTCNTTTTCGATTAGCAAATAATGACGCGCATAGTATCATTTTTAAACCGATGATATCGATAGCTGACTGTCGTGTGCTATGCGCCACTACCCCTATGGCATGATGCCTCAGAAATAGAGTATTTCACGTGAATTCAGTACTTTATCTAATTCAATGCTTTATCTAATTAATGCTTTATCTAATTGAGAGGTGGAATACACAGTTTGAGCATCAATGCTGAACTACCAGCATAATATAAGTCTTTGAAAGTGTGCATGAAACGAACTACGCTAAAAANTAAGAACTCATTAAATACAGCGTGAATAACATGAATCTGAAGACAGATGTAAGGCTCGTATTGGTATATTTCTTATTTCTTCCACTAATGATAGTGGCTGACAATTGTTGGTCCTTAGAAAAAGGAGATAAGGTTCTTTCAGTGTTGGTTTTGGACATATCACCCGCTGATAACAGCAATCCTCTGGTTAGCGATACTCGTGGTATCTGGGAAGGGACCTCTTTGCAATTGGGGGATGAATCGGTGGTGGCTGTTGGACTGACTTACTTTTTGTCGAGTAGATTTGCCATTGAAGCCTATATCGGTCTTCCTCCAGAACCTGAGGTCACTGCCGTCGGGATTCTTGATTTTGATACTGTCGCAACGGTTTCTATTGCGCCGGTCAGCGTTCTTCTTCAATACTTTTATCCTATAGGCCAATCTAATGTCACTATTCACGCTGGGATTGGACTAGCCTATGTTCACTTCTTCAACATTAATACTGCTGATGCAGTTAAGCAATTTGACCCGACTTTAGTTTTTGATGCTAAGTCTACTTTTTCCTCTGTATTTCAATTGGGAGCACAGTGGGAATTTGCCGACAGATTTCATNTGAGGCTCACCCTTGGAAAAATGTTTTTCGACGGCGATACCACTATCGANTCACAGTTACTGGGCCCGTACTCTACAACCGTTACCGTGGATCCCAAAATGACAATGATTGGCTTCGGTTATCGTTATTAATATTTTTTAAGAAAGTTTTTTGATTAAATAATCGAAAACTTTCATTCGGGTTGGACCATAGGGCGGCTTTAAAAGTTTTGCTGCGGAGAAGCGTCCTTGATAGAGAACACCTTTCATATGTGAGAATTCTCTAAATCCATCAAACCCGTGATAGCCCCCTAATCCGCTAGGGCCTATGCCGCCAAAGGGCATGTTCTCATGGAAGGCGTGTAACACAGAATCGTTGATTGTGACTCCTCCTGATATAGTATTCTTTACCACTCGCTCTATTTCTCTTTTATCGTTATCGAAGTAATAAA
>JAESQG010000075.1 GCA_016765265.1 Pseudomonadales bacterium
TCAACAGATGCCATCTTCGCTTTTTTATCTGTTGTCAGAATCGCTTCAGCCGCTTGCTCCAATGCACAGGGTTGTAATTTTACTGCAACGCCATCTATAGCATTAGCCACAATATCCATGGGTAACGGCACACCGATAACACCCGTACAGGAAATCAACTGACTAGTCGCCGGCACGCCCAACTCCTTTTCTAGTTGCGCTGCCATAGTATCGATATCTTGTCGACTCGTAGGAGTGAACACGTTGGCGTTTTTACTCACCACGCAAAGCAATTGAAGTTCGCCGTGACGAGTGTTCTCCCTATCAAACCGAATCGCATCGCCACAGCTCAAACTACGGGTATACACTGCTTTGGCTATGCCCATTTTATCCAATTTCACTACGGTAAAATCAGGCCTCCCATTAGCACAAACACCGATGTGACCTCCATATGTACGAATGCCCTGTGGCTGATGACGAAGATCATTCTCAATGGCGACCTTTTCATCACGATCAATACGAGCAAAACTAAACTGATCGTTTTCAGTACCGAGTGTCGCCACTTCATTTAGCCATACGCCCATATTAGGCAATATCGGTTTCATTCATAACCTCTTAATTATGTTATTGATTAATCTAACAACCTGACGGTGCCACTGTAACTTCATCCATAATACCTGTCAAACCACAAGGATAATCCAGACAAGCCCCTAAACAAGTATCTTTATTTTTTTCTTCTTCTCTCNTTACTCCCGCANACTACTGTATATAATTACAGTTCTATATTAAATAGCGATGCAGAATAGTAGCACCATGAACAGAACAGATTTACACACTTTACTCCAACACCCTCACCTATGGCGTGCATCTGACGCCCCCGCCACCCGGGGTCAGCATCTTGGTCGTTACGGTTCTAGCGGTTATGTTGTGTTAGACGAACTGCTGTGCAACGGTAATACCCAAGGTGGCTGGCCCCACTCCTCTACCTGTGAATTATTATCTCATCAAACAGGCATTGGAGAATTACGTTTATTAATGCCTAGCCTGGTACAGGCCTGTAATGAAAACCGCTGGATTACATGGATTGCCCCGCCATTCATTCCCTACGCACCGGCACTACATGCTCAGGGGCTTAATTTAAACAAACTACTGATCATCCACAGCAAGACATTAAAAGACTCTCTTTGGGCTACCGAACAATGCCTACAATCCGGTGCCTGCTCTGCCGTATTAGCATGGCCACAAGGCGCTAATTATAAACAGCTAAGACGTTTACAGGTAGCAGCGAAAGCAGGCAAAAGCCGGGGGATTTTTTTCCGTACGGCACAGGCAGCCCAGCATGCCTCACCCATACCATTGCGCATTCGTCTCGCACGCAAATCCACCTTTATGCTGAAAATCATCAAACGCCCAGGTGGCTGGGCCAGTCAGACTATTCATATACCTTTAATAGATGAAGATGACCTTACGCAGCCAACGATGCTACAAGAATCATTATCACAACGATCATTGCCACAACAAGACAAGTCGGATATATCCAGCTCAGAAACACTCCCCTCCACAGTCCAAACCCAAACTCTCCAAGCCCGCATACCGGCATCAAAAGGAGGNGTTTATGTTGTGGATGTGTCTCCACTTTCCTAAACTAGCATTAGAGGTTTACACNCATAACCAGCATATTGAAACCCCTTTTGCTATCGCGGAAACACAAAACAACAAACGTTTTGTGTTGCTATGTAATGCACAAGCCACAGCAGAGGGTGTGCAAGCAGGCATCACTATGCCAACCGCGCACAGCTTATGTGAACACCTTATCGTAAAAGAGCGGGACAAGGCGGTAGAAAAAAAAACGCTGCAACAAATCGCATTGCATATCAGTCCATTCTCTCCCACTATCACCTTTCAATCCCCCAACAATATTTTATTAGAAATCGGTAGTTGTTTACGTTTATTTGGTGGTTTAAAAAANTTCCATGAAAAAATACAAACACAAACACGACATCTNAATTACAGTTTTAAACTAGCCGTAGCCAAGACACCACTCGCAGCAGAGATAGCGGCGAAATTACTCGAAGATGAAAAAAAATACCTTATCAGTGATGCCTATCTTAAACAAATCCCTATTGACGCGTTAAATTATAGACTTCCAAATAAAAAAAAAGCCCAATCAATACTGTCAACACAAGCAACACAACGCGATATCAAAACAATACAACGCTTACAGGGGATGGGATTCCGTCGTCTAGGGGAGATACTGGACTTACCAAAACCAGAATTAGGTCGACGCTTTGGTAAGCCTTTTTTAACCTATCTAGACAAACTCACTGGCAAAACACTGGATACTCGAGACACCTTCAAGCCACCTGTTTATTTTGAACATCATATTCATTTCGTTGAAGAACTTACAGCACTAAACTCGTTGCTTTTCCCATTGAAACGGCTACTGGAAGATCTAGAAACCTATTTACAACAGCGTCAGCTGGAAATCACCTCTCTGGCCATTCTATTAGAGAATCGAAATAATCAAACAGATCCAATCAGCATTCAATTTGCCGAACCACAGCATCGTAGTGATCAAATACTACCGCTCATTCACCTAAAGTTCGAAACACTCACTTTGTCAGAACCCATCATTACAGTGGGGCTCAAAGCTGATCAATTGGTGGAGCAACGGATAAAAATTGACACTCTTTTTTCCCCAGATGATCCTTTCTTGCAGGATAACTCTTCCTTTCAAAATAAAACCAGTGACAGTGATAGAGCAACTTTAATTAACCGATTGACAGCACGTCTCGGTAATGAACAAGTTCAAAGCTTGATGCTCCGGGAGGATCATCGACCAGAAAATTGCTGGACCTACACACCACCGATGATGAAGGCTTTTGAAAAAACGGCTAAGGAAAAAACATCTAACCAAGACCCACCTCAGCAACAAACATCCAGGCAAAAACAACAGCCCAGACCACTTTGGCTATTATCACAACCACAGCAACTTCCCTACCGTGGAGGCCAACTATTTTGGCATGGACCACTGACCTTATTAAACGGTCCAGAAAGAATTGATACCGGCTGGTGGGATAATAATCCTGTCAATCGAGACTATTATATTGCCCAACATCAAAAGGGCGAATTATTGTGGGTATTTAAAAACAGGGAGAGGGAGTTATCAACAGCACAGACACATACTCCAGAACGCGTACAGTGGTTTTTACACGGAATATTTTCATAGCCTGTAATACCTCCCTATTCATATCGGAACATAACCTACACCTACACCTACACCTACACCTGAACTACACCTACACCTACACCTGAACTACACCTACACCTGAACTACACATCAACTATGTCTAAACATGAACCGCATCTAAAGATAAATTACAGCGAACTACACTGCATTAGTAATTTCAGTTTTTTAACCGGTGCCTCTCACCCTGAAGAGTTATTAAAGCAAGCCGCACTCCTCGGTTATGGAGGCATTGCCATCACCGATGAATGTTCATTGGCCGGTATTGTTCGCGCTCATGTGGCAGCCAAACAATTAAATATTCAACTTATTATTGGTAGTGCCTTTAAAATAACAGATAGCGACATTCACTTTGTTGCCCTCGTACCCAACCGGCTAGCCTACGGACAGTTATCAAAACTGGTAACTCTATGCCGTCGTCGTGGAGAAAAAGGGGAGTACCAACTAAAGCTAAAAGATCTACAAAAGCAGATCCAAGATTGTTTGCTAATTTGGTTCCCTAGTGAGAACTATTTATCACAACAACATTCATCTCAATTTTTGGCTGACATAGATCAGTTCGTCCAGGCAAGCAATGATCGCCTCTGGATTGGTGTAGAGTATTTTCACAGCGACAAAGATGCCCAGCTGACTCAAACCGTAAACAACTTAAATCAACGTTATAAACTACCCCTTATCGCTTGCGGTAATGTGCACATGCACATACCTGAACGCAAGCCACTACAAGATATCATCACCGCTATTCGTCTAGGGTCAACAATACAATCTGCNGGCGTTGCACTGCATGCCAATAGAGAACGTTATCTACGACCGATAGATGAAATCNCCACTCTCTACCCCNCCACCCTAATAGAAGAAACACAACGCCTATGTCAACAATGCCATTTTTCCTTAGATGAGTTACGCTATGAATACCCTCAAGAGCTAGTACCTCCCCACATCACTGCAACAGAACACCTAAGACAATTAGTAGTGCAAGGCACACAAGCCCGTTGGCCCCAAGGTGCGAAAAAAGAAACACGCCAGCAGATACAAAAAGAATTGAGGCTCATTAAAAAGCTATCCTATGAATACTACTTCTTAACCGTACACGATATTGTTCAGTTTGCCCGTAACCAANACATTTTATGCCAAGGACGAGGCTCTGCGGCAAACTCCGTTGTTTGTTTTTGTTTGGGTATCACAGAAGTAGACCCCGAGAAAATTCATTTGCTTTTTGAACGTTTTATTTCANAGGAACGGAATGAACCTCCCGATATAGACGTTGATTTTGAGCATAGCCGCCGTGAAGAAGTCATCCAATACATCTATAAAAAGTACGGTCGTGAAAGAGCAGCCATTGCCGCCACCGTTGTCACCTATCGTCCTCGCAGCGCTATTCGCGAAGTAGGCAAAGCCATGGGCTTCGACCAGTCCCTCATTGATCATCTCGCTAAATCCTTTGCCTGGTGGGATAAGCGAGAAGAAATCAAAGCACGCTTACAAGAAGCGAGTATCGATATTGACAATCCCATGATACAAACTTTCCGTCGTCTAATGGGAGAGATTATGGGCTTCCCTCGTCACCTATCACAGCATGTGGGCGGTTTTATTATTTCGCGTGGGCCGTTAGATCAACTTGTCCCCATTGAAAATGCGAGCATGCCTGACCGCACTATTGTGCAATGGGATAAAGACGACATCCAAGCGCTAGGCCTATTAAAAATCGATGTGTTAGCGCTNGGTATGCTATCAGCTATCCACAAGAGCTTTGACTTAATCAAGGCCTACCGAGGAGAACAACTCAGCATGGCAGGCATTATTAATGAAGACCCTAAAGTCTATGAGATGCTACAACAAGGCGANAGCATTGGCGTCTTTCAGGTAGAGTCTCGCGCACAAATCGCNATGNTACCTCGATTGCGACCCGCTTGCTTTTATGATTTAGTGATTGAAGTTGCCATCGTTCGACCCGGNCCCATACAAGGTAATATGGTTCATCCATTTTTAAAACGCCGTGCTTATATTAAAAAATACGGGACGCAGAAAGTACGTTACCCCAGCAAAGAAATAAAAAAAGTATTAGAACGGACTTTGGGTATCCCCATTTTCCAAGAACAAGTGATTGAGCTGGCCACTGTTGCTGCTGGTTTTACCCCTGGAGAAGCAGATCAACTACGCCGGTCTATGGCCAGTTGGCGTAAAAAGGGTGAGCTACAACAGTACCAAGCGAAATTATCTACGGGCTTACTAAAACGAGGCTATAGCCCTGAATTCGCTCAACGGATTATTGAGCAGATCAACGGTTTTGGCGAATACGGTTTTCCTGAGTCCCATGCGGCTAGTTTCGCCTTACTGGTTTATGTCTCCGCATGGTTAAAATATTATGAGCCTGCAGTGTTCCTTTGCTCACTGTTAAACAGCTACCCCATGGGGTTTTACTCNCCCTCACAATTAGTACAAGACGCAAAGCGTCACGGCGTCAAGGTCCACCCTATCGATGTACTCACCAGTCAATGGGATCACAGTTTAGAAATTTCTATTGAAGAAGACAAACCGACGGTGCGACTAGGGTTTCGATTAATCAAAGGATTCAAACAACAAACAGCGGAACGCATTATTAACTACCGCAAAAAGGAGAAAATAAGTTCTTTGGAGCAACTAACACAACAAGCCAAACTTAATCGCCAAGATCTGGATTATTTAGCCCATGCCAATGCGCTTATCAATNTATGTGGCCACCGTTTTCAAGCTCGGTGGCAAGTACAAGGTGTAGAAGAGCATCGACCACTCTTTTCCAGTAACGCTATTACAGAAACAAAAGTTGTGCTACCCACACCCAAAACAGGCGAAGAGGTACTGCAAGATTACGCCAGCACAGGCCTAACCCTGAGACAGCACCCAATGAAATTATTGCGTNATCACCCAAGCCTCAAAGGCTGCAAACGACAAGCAGACTTATCCCAATTAAGACACAAGCAATTTGTCAAAGTAGCGGGTATCGTCACTGGCCGCCAACGGCCAGGGTCCGCATCAGGGGCCATATTTCTCACCTTAGAAGATGAAACCGGCAATATTAATATTATTATCTGGAAGGATCTCGTCAAACGACAACGCAAAGAGATTTTGAAAGCCCAGCTTTTAAAAGTCAAAGGAGTCGTTGAACGGGAAAAAAGGGTGATACATGTTATTGCGGGACAATTGGAGGATTGTAGTGAATTGCTTGGTAGTATATCAGTTTCTTCTCGCGACTTTCATTNAAGCCACTAAANCCGTTGTTAGGCANTGGCATAGAAAAAAAAGCATAGGACCATAACTGACTGTTAGCAATNGCCGCTGACTAACCCATTGAAAATACAATANCAAACCGGAAGAGGTGGAGANTCTCATTAATTATNAAGNTTATAAACATAACGACNATCCCATATTTAAAATAGTGCGTCCCAAAAATCACTCTATCTTTCATATATTGAACAATATTAGACTCGCCCCCTCTCCTTTCGCACCTTGATATTTCGTTACCATATATTATGACAATAAAAGAATTCTTTAGCACCGTAGTCAACCGCCCTTGGGCCACAATAGCCGTGACAATGATGATTGTTGTCATATCTGGATGGGGGGCCCAATCTCTTGAATTAGAAACAGATTTCAGGAAATTCTTCTCTGAAGATAGCCCCTATCTTCAGTCCTATGATAAATTACAAGCTAATTACAGCAAATCTGATAACGTGATTTTTATCATTGACCCAGCAGACAATGATGTTTTTAGCGAAGAAAGTTTGCAACTGCTGCTAACCCTGACTGAGTCAAGCTGGCAGCTACCCTTTTCAGTGCGCGTCGACTCCCTTACTAATTTTCAACATACTGAAGCCGATGAAGAGGGGCTTGTTGTTCGCTATCTAGTTGATGCGGAGCTTGCACTTACCTCAGAAACAAGAGCCGAAATAAGAACAATAGCTCTATCACAAGATGTATTGCGTAACAAACTCGTATCAGAAAANGGCAAGGTTGCCGCTGTCAATGTTAGTTTTGGACTTCCCCACTTAAATAATACAGAGGAGACGACCATCGCTCTCGCTGCACGAGCGTTAGCTGACGATATTCGACTACAGTTCCCNGGATCTGAGGTTTATATTACCGGCATGATCATGGGNAATTACGCAGCGCTAGAGGTCATAGGAGACGAAAGTAAAACACTTATTCCGTTAATGTTCTTTGTTATTATTTTATTTCTCTTCTTACTCTTTCGATCCTTCATCGCCACNGNGGCAATACTCACCGTCATTATACTTACTCTTATTACCACCCTCGGTATCGCCGGTTGGATAGGTTTTGAGATCACCAGCCCTGCGGCGTCAGCACCGATAATAATTCTTACCATGGCTATTGCGGACTGCGTGCATATACTAACGACCTTCAACCTCAATATGAAAGACGGGCTCTCAAAGAATGACTCTTTAGTGGATAGCCTAATCGTCAATTTGTCTCCTGTTTTCTTAACCAGTCTAACAACGGCCATCGGCTTCTTAACCATGAACTTTAGCGACAGCCCCCCGTTTAGAGTACTTGGCAGCATTGTTGCCATTGGTGTATTAGTCGCGTTCGTCTTCTCTCTTACCTTCCTACCTGCGCTGTTAGTTCTAGTAGCCAGAAAAACGCAAACACAGCACCACGGCCGACCACATTGGATTACCCCTTTTGCAACCTGGATACTCAACTATCGAAAGTCGATTTTTTGGGGCATGGGTGCCATTACCTTCATTCTAGTTGGCTTTATAAGTCAAAATGAAATTAACGATCAATTTGACAAGTATTACGATGAAAGTCGAGAATTTCGCTACTCTTCAGATTTTGCTAATAAACACTTGTCTGGTGTTTATGGCGTCGAATATTCTCTTGCTAGCCCTTACGAGGGAGGTATATACAATCCTCAATTTTTACGCGAAACAGAAGAATTCACTCAATGGCTAAAACAACAACCCGAGGTATTACAGGTCAACAGCATCACCGATGTATTCAAACAACTTAACAAAAGCATGCACGGTGATGATGATGCCTGGTACAAACTTCCTGAACAACAAGATATGGCCGCACAGTACTTTCTGCTCTATGAAATGAATTTACCTTTTGGTCTAGATGCGACAAATTTAGTCAACTTCGACAAGACCTCAACCCGCCTTTTTNTCACACTTAAAGAACAAACCACTAAGAGCATGATTAGAACGGACAATAAATTCAGCTCATGGCTAGACAAAAACCTACCCCACATCTCCCACTACGAAGGAAGTATGGTAGTAATGTTTTCTCATATGGGCGTGGATAATGCAAACAGCATGGTTAAAGCCACCACTTTTGCTCTTGTACTCATCTCCATTATTATCACTATTTCTCTCGGTTCAATCCGAATTGGAATGATAAGTTTCCTGTCTAATCTTATGCCCGCTGCGCTAGCCTTCGGCATTTGGGGCATCTTCTTTTCACAGGTAGGGATCTCTGTTGCCATCTCCGTCGGAATGACATTGGGCATAGTGGTAGACAATTCAGTGCATTTTTTAAGTAAGTACTTGCGGGCTAGAAAGGATAAGCAACTCGACCCAGAGGCTGCGATACATTACGCATTCACTCACGTAGGTGTCGCCCTGTTAATCTGTAACGTCGTTCTAATAGCGGGATTTAGCATACTGGCTTTATCAGTGTTTAAACTAAATGCTGATATGGGCCTGTTTACCGCAATAACATTGTCATTAGCCTTAATCGTCGATCTGATCTTCTTACCCACACTGATTTTGCGTGTTGATAAAAGTAAAACACCAACTCCAGATACTGTACATGCAGATTTATTGCCTGAATAATTGACNAACAATAAGCTCAACTTTTAGCAACAAGAAAAGCATTAAAAGCCTCAACAACTATTGGAGAAAATTGCGTACCATTACACTTGTTAATTTCAGCAATTGCCCTGCGTAGCGATTTTTTAAACCCTCGATCNCTACGGTTGTGTGTCAAAGAGTAAAATGCATCTGCTACCGCTATTATACTTGCACCAAGTTGAATTGCTGACCCGCTAATAGCGTTGGGATAACCTTCACCATCAAAACGCTCGTGGTGTTGATGCACCATTTCTGTCGCTTCTTGCCAGTCAGGCATTAGCTGCATTAATTCAAAGGTCTGTATCGGATGCTGCTGTAGCAACATAATATCCTCTGAACTGTACTTAGCTTCTTTAAAAAGAAACGAATCCGGCAGCAAAGCCATGCTGACATCGTGCATGTAGATTGCTCCGGTTAATTGAATTTCATCGACTTTAAAGGGAAGATTATTATTGATCAATAACCCCGTTTGTAAAATAAACGNCGCTCTGCCTTCCCACAAGACAGAACGAGCATCTAAAGTTTGCGCTAAATCTTCAAATAATTTTAGCCCACTTGAAAGCAAACGATTTGNGTNGATACTNACGGGCTGTTTATTGTTTTCCTCAGTATGTGATGCTATCACCTCATCCGTTTCAAGGGCGGAAAAAATAAGATCGGAATGAACCTTACAGGAAAAAGTTGAAATAGCGAATTTGATTTTCTCATCATATTCATCCCCCTTATGTCCCATTAGAGATTTAATATGACCTCTAAAATCATTTAGTAGTTGAACATCTAAGGCTCTGTTTAATTTTAATTCGTCAAATGCAGCCCTTACCTCATCTACTAACAACATCATTAACTCAGATAACCACTGAGATTGACCGTACCGACCGGTACATACGTCATAAAAAAAGTCTTCAATAATTTGCATAAACGCATGCAACGGTTCAAGAAAAGTCTGCTGGCAGATCATATTAACTGATTTAATATGCGACAGCATTTCAGCGGTAATTTCGTTCGAATCATCAGAGCCGCTAAACACCAATGGATAATCCATCATATATCTCTCAATATGAGAAATATGATTCGACAGATCCTCAATCAAATTATCTAGAAAGTCATCGTCTAGATCTGCAATGATTTCGCTAACACCATCTATCTGCAATTTCTGACCCTTTCAAGGTTCTACCTATATTAGTCATTTTGGAATAAGGCTAAGCGTTTCAGCCATTTTCCCTTATGTAAATCTATAGGATTTATCTACAAGTACTCTTAATACTAGCCGATTAAACAATGCGCGATTAAACAATAGCCACACAGTGTAAGCTAATGGTTTTCAGGGAGATTATTAGACCTTTTTCGGCTCTATCTGCAACGGGATACAGTAGTTAAGCTGGATTAGGGTAGATCTAGATTAAGTTAGGCCTAAATTAGAGTAGACCTAGATTAGGTTAGACCTAGATTAAGTTAGACAAAGAAAGGCCATGGATAANCCAAGGAATAGGCTGGTTAGAAGAATACGTTTAACGAGCATAGTGTGTATCATAAACTCAACTGTCTCTCACATTGTTAATACGGATTACACTCAGGGGTGTAGTATTAAAGAGTGCTGTAATTAAGGTATGTGTTATAGCTTAATTGGTGGGTAAAATCAGGCGAGAATCCTACCAGTGAACGTTCTAAGATGAAAGGAATATATTGAAAATATTTGTTAATCAATTGCTTTTGAAGCCCTTTTTAACACATCTGCGGGAAGAGACTAAGATNACCATTGGAAATAAGAGAATTGATCCAATCAACAAATAGCCCCTGCGTCAGAAACTGTTGCCTCGATGAAAATGATATTTGTCTTGGCTGCTTTCGCAGCATGGAAGAAATTATGCGATGGAGTGCCGCGGACCATAGGACTCGCGGCGATATTCTCAAGAAATCAGAAGAAAGAAAACGCCTCGCCCGAGCCAAAAATATCTGATAGTCTGGCAATCCTCTGCAAGACCTTACCCCTAACAATAAATCACTTNTCACTTTTATCGGCCCTATGCTGGGCAACCCTAGAAGGAAGCTTTTACCCGTGTGGGACCTGGTAACACAATCTTCATTATCTTCTCTTGCACTAGGATTNAGCCTTGGGTGCATCCATGCATTCGATATTGACCACATTCTAGCTGTATCGGTCATTTCCAGTGGTGAGAAAAACTTGCAACGTTGTATGCGCTATAGCAGTCGATGGGCATTTGGGCATGGCATCGTATTGATGAGTTTAGGGGTATTGGTTTACTCTATGGGTCTTACCTTACCCGATTCCTTTGCAGTTGCGGCTGAAAAATTAATCGGCGTACTATTGGTGGTCTTTGGTGGCGTGCTGATCTTCCAAATAGTCCAGCACCAAGGCATCCAAAATCTAATTCGCCAAAGAAAGCGAGTTCAAGGAACGCCTTTTGCTGTGGGACTCATTCACGGTATAGCGGGCAATGCTCCAGTCTTGGCAATGTTACCCGCATTATCCCAATCCAATCTCATATCAGCAGTGAGCTACCTGTTATTCTTTTCGGTTGGCCTACTGACAAGCATGATTCTATTTGGATTATGCCTAGGGAAAATACAACATTGGTTTAGCAATAAACACCAATATTATCTTGACCTCAGTGCTTCTTTAGTCGGTGTCTCGTCTCTAACCGTTGGCATAGTGTGGCTAAGTTCATAACAAATAAAGTATTCTAAACATTTCGAATGGCACCACCATCCACATTTATGTTTTNTCCATTAATATAAGCGGCTCTAGGACTACAGAGAAAAACCACCAAGTCAGCTACCTCTTCCCTTGTTGCGATACGGCCAACGGGATTGGGGAATTCTTTCTCCACTATTTTATCTACAATCTCTTCCCACTGCTCACCCCAGCCTTTTTTCTTCGCCTTCTTCCGGTATCCCATTTCTAACTCTTCCGTATGGATAAGCCCTGGCGACACCGTATTCACTGTTATACCTGTTTTCTTCAATTCAAGAGCTAGGCTAACGGTGGTATTTGCTAATGCTCCCTTAGACGCATAGTAGTGCGGCATGATAGCGTTGGGCTGTTGTGATCCTATTGTACCTAGCTGAATTACTCGCCCCCATTTTGACTCTTTCATTTGAGGCGTAAGCTGCTGAATCATATACATCGCAGATAACACATTTTTTTGGTAAACATCAATCCAGTCAGCCTCTTTACTTGTAGTCCAAAAACCCCGAGTTGCCGTACCGTAATTATTGATAAGAATGTCTACGCCACCCAACTTTTCCAACGTTTGTTCAACGGTCTGTGTGGCGCCGGCTTCTTGCGTAATGTCACCCCACACAGCCACGGCATTTTCTATATCCGCGGCAATGGGTATAGACGCTCCCTCTTCGAGAGAGTGCACTGCCACTCTTACACCTTCTTCGGCTAAAGTTTTAGCAATCACCTCTCCAGTACCTCGATTGCTACCCGTCACTAAAGCTGTTTTTCCTCTTATTTGTAAATCCATAATCTCACTCCCTCTATTTTTGTTTGGTTAGGGTTGCTCTAGAAGACCACGCTTATCTTTGTAATAATCCTTGCAGTGCTTGGGTGGCATCCTTAAACAATTTCCTCAGGGCATATTTGCCAATGGGGCCACTAAGCTTCAACGGCAGACTGGGTTCACACGCTACAGTATAAGTAAATTTTGTTTTCCCCTCGCCAATAGGTTCCAGAAGATAATCTTCACATAGGGCTTTCACAAAAGGCATACTGGTAGAGGTAAAGTAAAAGGTAAAACGTTTATTCTGCTCCCAAATAAAGAAATACTCTTTCACACTCATGACATCCAATGTCACGGTTCGAGTCGTGCCCACACCAAAGGGTTTTGGACTTGTCCATTCTACTCTTTTTAACCCTTTAATCCATTTCGACCAACTATCACCGTCTTCAAACATTCTAAATACACCCTCTGGTGGCGCATCCAAAATGACTTCATTCACAAACCGCATGGGTGCAGTTGTTAAAAAACTTTCCTCTACTGCCCTACATGGAAATTCCATAATAATTTGAACTCTTGGTAAATTGAACTCATAATGATCGGCAAATATCTGGCTAGATGTTAGCACGGCAGTCGATAGCAACAAAAGATAAAATGGTTTTCTCAACCATCTTACTCTTCTTGACTGCTTTTAGATCACTTAAAAAAGGGAGAGGACAATAAAGCTAACAGTGATTCAATCACACTGAACAGTTTAATTCGTAACTTTCAAAATAACGACACCGGTGGTATCACTAAGGGCACCTATATAACCAATGGCCCCTTCCGTGCTTTTAATATACTCAAGCATTTCTTCTTGGCTGCCAAAGCTTCTTGGAGGAATTCCCGTACCTGCAGCGATAACCCGTTTCCAATAAAGTTTGTATTTCTTAAGCCGTTTTCTCATTAGCTCTGAAGAGAAAATTTCAGGAAGCACGCCGTTTTTGATCTGCGCGGCCTTAATTCTCATCCCATTTGGCCATTTTTTCATTTTACCAAAATATATTCGCCGAATATCACCTCTGGATATCTCCGATACCAGAACCGAAGGGTTAGCTACAATTACAATACCCTTTTCATCAGCTTTACAGTTGATCGCAAACAGCATCAATAACAACGTCAATAACATCATCGAAAACATCATCGAAAACACCCTCAAAGAGATGTTCCCAGAGTACATCAATGATCGACTTAGTTTGTCAGCCACTACCATTAATATCCCATGTTTCTTCAAAAATATTAATCACCACAATTCCTAATTGCCATCCCTAAAACAATACCTAATACTACAATTAAAAAGCAATACTGGCTTTTATCGCGTAAAGTCGCCATGAATTTACAGGAACAAAATCAATCTCAAATGGGTTAGATAAACCCACACCATGAATATTCTTAACTTCCACCTTAATTAAACTATTTTCTGATACCTGATAGGACGCACTATATGTGGCCTCCTTCTGCCAGGCCAAATAATCTGACAACCCCCGCGAAGTAAGGTAACTAGCTCTGCCCTCCCCACCAAGAGGAAAAGATTCACCGTAGGAAAAAGCGATAGATAACTCCTCACTTATTTGCCACGACAGTCCCCCGTACCAACCTTCTGTCTCAAATGAAGATTGATCAACGTGGTTGCCTATTACACCCGTTCGAAGTATTAAATATTCATAGGCTAAAGTTAACCGGTCTTTATCATATTCGACTGAACTAACAGACATATTGGTTAGCTTCAAATCTGTATCAATGAAGCTACCCAGTTTGACCCTCATTGTTGCTCGAAATCTAGTATGTCCCAAGCGCAAATCAGGCGTCGGAGACCAAAACAGGCCAAAGCCTTCCAGATGTTTAATATTGACGTCAAGATCGGACACACTTATGCCCAATGTATTTAATATACTGTCAAGATCCAATCCCTGTCCCAATAATTCGATCCTTGTCAGTCCCAATGCGTTAACTATGTAGCCCGACTCAGCATTTAATTCCAGCGTCCCAACAAACACCTCGTAGTCCAAGTACCCTGCCTTGGAGAAATCGATATTGCCATAAAACTCAACGCCCTGTATTGCCACCAAGAAATCTCGAACACCCTCCATATACACCGTTTGAGGTAGAAGCACTGACGTCCTAAGATAGTCGACATCTCTTTGCTTGTTGTACAATCCAAAGGGCATCTTGATTTTTCCTACTCTGATTCCTAACCAACTTTCATGACTGTAATCGAAAAAAGCCCAATCAAACATGGGCACATCATCCCCCTCTCCCGCCAAACGATGACTAAAAATCTGCATCCCAAAATACAAGTCGTCATCTAAAGGTACGAGAAAGCTCAGCCCTACTTCGCTGAAGTTCCAGGATCCTTTTTTTGTGCCCTCGAAGTAGTCATTGTCTGATGACTTAAGAAAACCTTGGCTCAGAAAGCCGTTAATCTTTATATCCTGAATATCTACTGCAAAGGTATACGTTGCCCTGAATAGCAACAAAAGAGTGATAATGATAATGCACAGACGCCTAGTCATTCCTAATCCAACTTATTATGTAAACCTCTAATATATAAAGTCTAGCTCACTCAAAAAACAATATCATAAATGATACCAAGACCAACGTATGGCCAGATGCAATCAGCCTACAACGCTACGACCATGAGATTTAGATATGAGAACTTGCCGCTGATTTAATATGAACTTTACTTAAGGAAGAAGCTAGTAATAAGGAGGCGAAACAACTCTCAATGTTATCTCAGTTTGGCAATCTATCAATTAGAATAAAAGTAATCCTGATAGCTATTTTGGGCGTTCTGGGTTTTGCCACAGCTTTGCTGCAAACGATTACATTTTTCAATGATACCAGCTCTAAACTGGATATTATTAGAACTAGCGAATTACCGGTATTACAATACACTTCAGAACTGATGATAGATCTTAGTCAACTCGACAGACTACATCAAACTGCAGCCGCGGAGGGCGATGACAGAATCTTCGCTGAGGCTAGAGCGTTCGCTCAATCATCTAAGCATAAGCTTGCTAAAATTGGATCATTATCATCACAGTTAAAGGTGCAAATAACTACAATAAGCAATGATTTTGATAAATATATCGTTGATCTTGAAGGTTATACTGCGTCAGTCATAACGGGAAATATTGATGATGAAATGATTTTTGACTCCTTTGTCAGCATTCAACAAAATAGAGACGAGTATGAAAGAGGCTTGCAAAATGTCTCTGCATTGCTTAACACTGATCTTTCAAAAATACTAAAAAGCGTTCAATCACAAGGTAGCAAAGCCGTCAGGCGTGAACTGTTAATCGGTGGACTTTTTTTATTGGTGATAGCGTTAATATCTTTTTGGTTTATTCGCTTAATTACAAGCACTATTGAACATGCGGTTCAGACAGCCAATCATATTGCGGAGGGCGATTGGGACACAGAGATATCAACCTCAGGCGATCATGAGATGAGTCAGCTTTTAACAGCTCTAACCAGCATGAGGAATAGTTTAAGCCAACAAAATTCAGATAACCAACAACGAGATAAGCTTCAACGTCGACTAGCAGCTCTAAACGACGCTATACGGGGAGAGATGTCCACCGCGGAAATTGGCGAGCAAGTGCTTCAATGTATAGCCCATCAAACAGACATTATAGTGGGCGTGTTTTATACCTACAATGGCGAGCATATTTCCCTTGTGTCAACCTATGCATTTGTATATCGCAAAGGAATCAAAACCAAATTCGAATTAGGAGAATCTTTGGTAGGACAATGTGGCCTGGAGAAAAAACGTTTTGTGGTGGAAAAATTGCCGGAAGGATTCATGCCGGTGTCAAGTGGTACAGGCACCGCAACGCCGGGGCGAGTATTACTATTACCTTTGCTACTCAATAACGAACTAAAGGGCATTCTTGAACTCGGGGCTTTCACTGATTTTAAAGAAGATGATTTCTTGTTTTTGGATCAAAGCCAAGAAAGCATCGCCATCGCCATTGAATCTGCTCAATCTCGTGCACAGTTAGCTAGTATGTTAGAACAAACTCAATCCCAAGCAGATACATTAAAAGCACAACAAACCAGACTTCGAGAATCCAATAAAGAGCTGGAAGATCAAGCCTTAGAACTACTACATTCAGAAGAAAACTTACAAGAACAGCAAGAAGAACTCCATGTATTAAACGAAGAACTAGAACAACGCGCACAAGTTCTAGATCAGCAGAAAACTGAAATATTAATAAAGAATACGGAACTTAAAAAAACAGCAGAAGAGGTACAAGAAAAATCAAGACAATTAGAACAGAGCAGCACGTATAAATCACAGTTTCTATCCACCATGTCCCACGAACTGCGAACCCCTCTCAATAGTATATTAATACTGTCGCAGAACCTGATGAATAATAAGGAAAAAAACCTAAAATCCAAGCAAGTTGATCATGCGAAGGTAATTAACTCCTCTGGTAGCGATCTTTTATTTTTAATCAACGATATTCTCGATCTCTCGAAAGTGGAAGAAGGAAAACTGGAACTGGTTATCGAACAAGTAAAGTCACAAACTTTTGCCGACGAACTACAACTTCAATTCGAGCATCAAACCAACGAAAAGAATATTGGGTTCTCCGTCAAATTATCGAAAGATGTTCCGCCCTTTTTCTTCGCTGACAAATACCGCTTGAGCCAAATCTTAAAAAACTTCCTGTCAAACGCCATTAAATTCACCAAAAAGGGAAGCGTCGAAATAGAGATATCGAGACCACATGGGAGTTTTTTCCCATCGAGAGATGATCTCAAACCCAACGAAACTGTCATTTTTAAAGTCATCGACTCGGGTATAGGTATCCCTAAAGACAAGCAAACCATGGTATTTGAAGCCTTCCAACAAGTAGACGGCACCACGAGTAGAAAATTTGGTGGCACGGGACTGGGCTTAACTATATCTAAACAACTCGCTGGTCTTATGAAAGGTGAAATCCAGGTTTATAGTGAAGGAGAAAACAAAGGTGCCACCTTTACTCTTCTCATACCTACAGGTTCAATACACGATATATCAGTTTCCTCCGAAGCGCCCGCCGAATCCAATACATATGGCACCGGTAACACTTCAGTAGATATCCTAACAACAGATTCAATTCTTCACGAAACCAATGCCCACAAAACCAATGACCACGACAACGCAGGTGATATCTCCTCTGCGCTTACAGAAGACAATTTTATAGAACAGGATACAGCCCTTAAAGATCATCATATTCTGATGGTAGATGACGATATTAAGAACCTTTACTCATTGACCGCAGCATTAGAGGAGTTCGATTTAAAAATGAGTATCGCCAGCACCGGTCAAGATGCTATCGACCAAATCAATCAGGATGATTCCATAGATCTAGTTTTAATGGATATCATGATGCCCGAAATGGATGGATATGAAGTCATTCAACAAATAAGAACAAAAAAATCTATAACTCAGCTACCTATTATCGCCCTTACCGCAAGAGCAAAAAAATCAGATAAACAACAATGTATTAAAGCGGGTGCAAATGACTACCTCTCTAAGCCAATAAAAATAGATACTTTAAAAGTGATGCTATCAAAACATCTCTCGGCCCCAAACAATTTGGCACAATAACACTTTACTATTCTCTTCGAATCAATTTAAGTTCCTTCAGTAGCTTAACGCCTTTTTTTCGTTGCGCATTAACAATATCTAACTTATTTTGAATTTGTTGGCGCTCTTCGTCATCCTCTATCAACTCAATTTTTTCTCGCAACTGATTTCTTTTTGATTTTAACTTTTTTAATACCTTTTTAATGGAGTCATACTGAGCAAGTTGTTCTCTTTGGTCTGCGTCCATATATTGAGACAATTTTCGTAGCGCTTTTTTAAGTTTCATTTTTCATTGAATCCTCAACAATTTCATGAATCTCTGTTTCATCAAGCACTATGCTTTGTTCACCAATACTCAACCCTTTGTCTCGACTAACGAATAAAATTTGGGCGGCTTTCAACAGTTTGTTACAAGCACCGTGAACATAGCTACTATCATTTATTAATGATGTTGCTATCGAAGCATCGATAAACTGTTCTCGAATCAAACGATCAATAACACCATTTTTTACAAGATCACTTTTCTCCAAAACCAATTTCATCTCATCAAGAGATAAAACATTGATTCCATCCCCGCGATCCCCCCGATCCCCTCGAACAGCATCAATTTCCAACAACACTCGCCCAATCACTGCCCTTAACTGATCATACTCATATCGGGCATATTGATTCGGCGAAGCAAGATAGATATTTAGATTTGTCTGGAAATGTTGCACCGACTTTATCGCTTCGACCAAATAACTGCCCGCCATTCGTACTTCGTGCAATTGTTCCACTACTCGTAAATTATTCTCAGCCCCAGCACGACAAATATATTCAACTATCTCGCCATAGAGATGCTTAACATGAAGTGCATACTTTTCACTAATATCGTTTGGAATCACGGTCTTTGATCTAGACAACACCTCGTCAACACTGTCACCACTGAAAAGATCGCTTCTTCGAATACCCACTCCTCTAGTCACTATTCCAAGGCTGATATCATACAAACGAATTGTTTCATTATGCACTGCCTCAATAGCTGCATCTGAAAATTTAATGGCGGACTTATTCAAGAATTTTGGTTGCGTAATATAAACAGTAGGCGCAGGGATTATCCTAATTAAAAGCTGCTCAAACTGCCGGAGGAGCGGTAGAACTATAATAATCCCAAGCACATTAAAAAGAGTATGAAACATTGCTAATTTCAGGGTGTAATCATCTTCCGCTATATTCACTACTGCGCTTAACCAATCAACCGTAGACATCAATGGCTGTAGAAGAAAAATGGCAACAATCCCCGTTAAAACATTGAAAATGACATGTGCCCCAGCCAAACGCCGTCCTTCCACCTGCGCACCTAGACCACTGAGAATAGCGGTAAGCGTGGTCCCGATATTCGAACCTATCGCCAGAGCCAAACTATTTTGATAGGTAATTTGATCTAAAGACAATGCCGTTAATATCAACACCATGCTTGCATGACTCGACTGCATGACCACGGTGGCAACTATTCCAATGGTGGTAAATACCAACAATCCAAGTAATCCAGGCATCGCGTACTGAACAAGGTCTATTTCTGCCTTGAATGACTCAAAACCTTCCTTTATGAAATCAATACCAAGAAAAAAGAACCCAATGCCCACTAGAATATATCCGGCACCTTTCCACACCTTTGAACCTTGAAAAACAAGTAGCGCCCCCAACGCCAACAACGGCATGGCATAAGATCCCATGGAAACCTTCAAACCAAATCCGGCAATCAACCAGGCGCCAGTTGTTGTTCCAAGATTCGCTCCAAGAATGACCCCAATGCCGCCACCGAGACTAATTAAACCAGCAGATAGAAAGGAAATTGACAGCACTGACACCAAAGTGCTGGATTGAACAAAAGTAGTAGATACGATACCGAATAATAAGCTTTTCCATATTCGGTCAGTGCTGTATTGCAGCACTTTGTCTAGCAGCCCACCGGTGAAGGTGCGAAAACCATCCTCTAGCGCCAACATTCCTAGAAGAAAAATGGCTACACCGGCCGCAATAATGACAAAGTCAGAACTCCACCAAAGTCCCAAGATTAATAATAAGACCAATATTGGTAGTGAAGCTCTATCCCATCCTTTTTTTATCATGGACCTCCACAGGTTGCCGGCAGGGATTAACGACTCAAATACTTCATCGCATCCTCAATGCCTTTGATAGTGAGCGAATACATATGTTCCTGGACTAAACGTTTGGTCCAGAGCACCGAGGTGGTATGTTCCCAAACATTNTGNGGTTCAGGNTTNAGCCANACNACCTTATCCCANCNNTCCACTACACGNCGCATCCANGTTTCACCGGATTCTTCATTCCAATGCTCAACACTACCACCTGCACTACTGATTTCGTAGGGAGACATCGTCGCATCCCCGACGAATATCACTCGATAATCTGATCCGTATTTATGCATTACATCATCGAGCTGGGTACGTTCATCCCAGCGACGGTGATTATTTTTCCACACTGACTCATAAATGAAGTTATGGAAATAAAAATACTCCATATGCTTAAATTCAGTTCGACAGGCCGAAAACAGTTCTTCTGTTATTTTAACATAAGGTTGCATAGAGCCACCCACATCAAAGAAGATCAACACCTTCACTTTGTTCTTGCGCTCAGCCTCCATTTTAATATCCAGGTACCCTNCGTTGCGAGCAGTGGANTTAATAGTNCCATCAAGATCAAATTGGTCGGGAATACCTGTTCGAGCAAACTTACGTAATCGGCGCAGTGCTACTTTTATATTACGAGTGCCCAGTTCAACACCATCATCCAGATTCTTGTACTGNCGTTTTTCCCAGACTTTGAGCGCTTTACCTTTTTTCGCACCACCGGTAATTCTAAAACCTGCGGGGTTTTCACCATGCCCTCCAAAAGGAGACGTCCCACCAGTGCCTATCATTTTATTACCGCCTTCATGACGCTTTTTCTGCTCGGCCAAGCGCTTTTGAAAGGCTTCCAACAACTCGTCCAGATCTCCGAGCGCGGTTAATTTTTCGAGTTCCTCTTTACTTAGAGTTTTCTCAATTTGCTTGCGTAACCACTCTTCTGGAATAAGTGCTTCCAACATATCGCCAGCAAGACTTTCAATCCCTTTAAAATACTTTTCAAACGCGGTATCAAACTTGTCATAGTATTTTTCATCCTTTACAAGACAAGTTCTACTTAACAAATAAAAATCATCAATATTGGCATAGACCATGCCTTGATTCAGTGCATTGATCAGATCTAAAAATTCTCGAATCGAGACCGGTACCTTGCCCTCTCTTAGCGAGGAAAAAAATCCAAGTANCATGTTAGTACCCTAAATTCAATTAATATACTCAACTCAACTGAGCTTAAAGAGAATATTCGAGAGGGTGAAACTCCATTCAGTTTCACCCCACAAANCCCATCCAATCACNGGATAGNCTGCATTTACTAACCCTTATCCAACAAAGGGTTAGCCCTCACGGCGATTCATAAAGGCCAGTCTTTCTAGCAGTTGTACGTCCTGCTCATTTTTAACAAGTGCACCGTATAGCGGTGGAATTGCTTTACTGGTATCACGGTTCTTCAATATGTCATCAGGAATATCGTCTGCTAACAAAAGCTTCAACCAATCGATTAATTCAGAGGTGGAAGGTTTTTTCTTCATATTAGGTACTTTTCGAAGATCGAAGAAAATCTCCATCGCACTACTGACCAGTGACTTTTTTACACCTGGGTGATGCACATCAATAATTCGCTGCATCGTTGCTGTATCAGGGAAGTTAATATAATGGAAAAAACAGCGTCTTAAAAAGGCATCAGGCAGCTCCTTTTCATTGTTACTGGTGATAATAACGATGGGCCGATGCTTCGCCTTTACCACTTTTTGAGTTTCATAAACGTAGAACTCCATTTTATCGAGTTCTAATAACAAATCGTTAGGAAACTCTATGTCCGCCTTATCAATTTCATCTATAAGCAATACAACCTGTTTCTCTGAATCAAACGCCTCCCACATTTTTCCTTTAACAATATAGTTGCTGATATCCTGAACTCGGCCATCGCCCAATTGAGAATCTCGTAATCTTGATACAGCGTCATATTCATACAAACCCTGTAGCGCCTTAGTGGTAGACTTAATGTGCCATTGATAAAGCTCTAAACCCANAGCTTCGGCCACTTGTTCNGCCAACATTGTTTTCCCGGTGCCAGGNTCCCCTTTTATGAGNANNGGTCGCTGTAATNGNATGGAGGCATTGACAGCCATTTTCAGGTCATCAGTGGCAATGTATTGTTCAGTTCCGTTAAATTGCATAAAAATAAACTCCAAAAAAATTCTGTAAATCGTTATCTACTCGAAAGGTAAANCAGGCTATGAGGACTAATATCTCTCACTCGGACGCCGGGAAGAGAGGGGATTGATATAGCACTTCATTTTGGCTGATCAAGCAGTATATTAATTGTATACAAAAACTTCCAGTACTTTAACCATCATGACTCCTAATAAAAAAACGTCAATGACGATTCAACTATAAGATATGATTGTTAATGTCATGACGAGGGAATATCCCTATTCATGACATCCTTATAATTTTGTCAAACACCGATTTTACTTTTATTTGACTGTTTTCCTACTGACAAATTCACTTTCCCTTTTTTGAGCACCACCATTTCACCAGGTGCCATAACATTCCATTTTTCATTGTTAGTGAGAGGCTGAGTTGCCACCACCGTCACAATATCCTTTTCGGTGGTCTCCTCCTTAAAATTAACAGTTAGATCTTCATCCTTGAGTTTCGCCTCCCCAAATGGCGCCTTGCGTGTAATCCAACACAACTGAGTACGGCAATAGGCAAGCATAAAGTGTGAATCGCTCAGCAGCATATTGAAAACACCGAAATCACTGAGTTGATCGCATAAACTTCTTATGACAAGGAAAAGATCTTTTTGTCGGCGGGGTGGGTTGGGAAAAGCAGATCTAAGGCTGTCTAATATCCAACAAAAAGCCAGCTCACTATCTGTGGTACCAATCGGACTATAGAATGGCCTCCCACTCTCTTTTAAACGCCTAAGTTTTGATTTATTTAGCTGTCCATTATGTGCGAAGACCCAAGGTCTTCCCCATAGTTCTCGAGTAAATGGGTGTGTATTTTCCAAGCAAACTTTGCCTGAATTTGCCTGTCGTATATGACTAATAACAATATGGCTTTTAATAGGATATTCACTTACTAGCCTAGCGATTTGGGATTCGGCTCCCGGGTGAGGATCCTTAAACTCCCTCACTCCTCGACCCTCGTAAAATGCGATTCCCCAACCATCCCGATGGGGACCCGTCTTCCCGCCACGTTGCATTAAACCGGTAAAACTAAAACAGATATCAGTGGGTACATTTGCACTCATACCCAGTAGTTCACACATTTAAATTACAGCCCTCGTCTAAAGAAAAACTCTACAAAGACACTCCCTATACAGACTATATAGAAAAACTCGACAAAGATATCACAGAATAATTTTTTAAATTTAGAATCCAATGGTCAAAAACTACGGCTCGATAATGGGATTAGCAGCGGCATGATCAAACCGATATTTCTCCGACGGCATACTAAAGACTTAAGTCCTCGTCGGTTTCATCATCGCCATCGGGGCCCGACAATTTCTCCTCAATATCATCAAGGGTTATATCGGTTTCCGTGTCCTCCTCAACCAACGCAGCTAAATCGGCTTCCAAGTCAAATTCATCAGAATCAACATTATCGTCTACTTCCGGCTCAGCCTTTTCTACTTCGGGATCTCCTTCAGTGGAGATATCATGCTCATCGCCCGATGATACGCCTAAATCTGGCTCATCCACAGCTGGAGGAATGGGCGCCTCAACGGCCACCACGGTATCCTCATTCTCAGCGTTAAATTCGTCCTGATTTTCATCCTCGGTATCTGACAAATCAAAATCTTCATCATCATCGCTCTCCGAAGCAACAATTTCTAAGTCATCTTCGTCGTCTTCCAGATCCTTCCGCGACATAATTTTTCGGTATATAATAAACCCGAAACCGAATAAAACTAGGTTAATCCCGGCAACAATTCCGGCAAGAACCATCTTATTCATATTCTTAATCATATCTATGATAGAAGTTGATTCTTCCTCGAAACCTACGTCTTCTTCCTCCACCGGAGTCTCTTCTTCAACAGTCTCTTCCATGAAAAGCTCTTCCCCGTCTGCCCCATCTTCTGGTGCCTCCATTGGCTCAATCTCGGGTTCCACTTTCTCAACATCAGGCTCTTTCTGCACAGACTCCATCGTAGTGGATTCAGCCCCAATTTCGGTAACTGGATCTGAGTTCATAGCCCCCGTAACCTGGTAGTCTATATTATAGGGCCCTTGCATAAGCGATATTTTTCGCGCCGCTCCCGGCGCACTGTTAACCTCTAACATCACTCGATAAATACCGATCCCCCCATCATTTTTTATATCTACTCGCCAACCACCAAAAGGAGTAGATTTCGCTTTTGCAGTTGTAAGACTACCCATTGGTTTTGTGATTTTAGCCGAAATCACTAACTCCTCTTTAGGAATAATTCCGCCTTTAGGTAAAATATTCAAGAAAAATTTGGGCCCTCCATCCTCATCCTCTTCTTCAACAATTAGGACTTCAAGCACTTCCTTATGAACTGTGAGCTTTAGCTTTTTCTTTCGTTGGAAGGTTTTCCCATCGACGATAACAGTGAGTTCATGATGACCTGGGAGCAAGGTTTTATTTAAACGAGCAGTATAAACGCCATTCTTAGGAATTTTTACCTTGCCTTCTAAATGAGAAGTCAGTTTCCCCTCCCAAGTTTTGTCGCCGTCAAAGTATTGCTGCCGGAAAGTAATATCTAGCAATGACAGAAACTCAGGTTTTCTTATTGTCACATCACCTTCGCTTAAGGAAACCGACATTTCCAACACTTCACTTTGCACGATATTTGTGGGTAAACCGGACATCGACAGTTTTAAATCACTGACCACCGTCACTCGATTATCGGGATCAACATCAGCAAGTAAGGTCCATTCCCCACCAAGGGGCTGGTTAATGGTAATCAAGTCATAACTACTATCACTAAACCAATTCATGTCTTTTAGTTTGTCGTTTTGACTCACCACTTTGCCATTTGGCATTTTCAATTGACTGGCAATACTGCCTGGTATTCGAAAAATCAAGACAGTAAACTCATCGACACTGCCGTCAATTGAAAATCGATTGCCCGTAATGGGCACTTGTTCTTGCTCTACAGACTGATCGAACGCGGCAACGAATACCTTTAACAACTCGTCGGCATTATTAACAACTGCAAATTCTCCATCCGTACTCAATGCTAAGGTTTGCAATAGTTCAACGTCGGCATTTTGTGACAGCGCAATCGTATGTATTTTTACACCAGCCCTTTTTAAGCGTGGCAATAACACCTCAAGTATCCTTTTTCTCTCCTTCTCATTTAGATTATTATCCCGAGAAATATCCACCATTCCGTCGGTTAGGAGTATCATGCTTCGTTGGGTATTGGGATCCGCTTTCGTCCATCCGAAACTGGCTTTTTCCATGGCTGAGCCAATATTGGTAAACTGGCCAGCATAATTGATTTTGTTTGCCTCCCTCTTAGCCATATTTTTCCACTGCGGGGTGACGGCACGAAAAGGGACTAACATATTGACGTAGCGCCCAAAAGTCCATACGCCCGCATTGCATTCGCGAGGCATTAAATTTAGCAAGAGTTTTAACGCCGGAATTCGTAGGTTATTAGGATCGTTTTTTTTCATGCTGCCCGAAATATCGATTAGCACTCGCATATCAGTTAGCGCAGGGGGTGGTAATTTGGCAAAGGATGCCGAGGGGAACAAGGCCGTGGAAATAAATACAGTAGAAATAAATGCCGTAGAAATCACTAGATAAGGAAGGATAACAAACAGTCTTAGTACTTGAGTTGTAGCACGATGCATTATGTCATTCACCACAAAATCTTATTCGCTTTGGGTATATATAGTCTATTTTCCTCAAATAACAATAAGATATGGACCCAGAACACCGTGTAACACAGGGACCAGGAATAGCGATAATTATTTATATTATTGGGTATTTTTATCAAATAACCGACTCACCAAATGATGAACGATCAGGAATAAACAAGCCACGAAGCCGGTAATCACTAGTGGCATTAACGCCCGCAATGAGTCCTCTTGGTCTATAACCAAATTATCGAATGCCAATACCATGAAAGCAGGCGCCATCAAACCTTGCCCCTCATTTACGAACCAAGGTGTAAATATCAAAACTAGTGCTAATGCCTTAATTAAAGCGCCTAATTGTCGCGGTAAAAATTGGGCCATTTTTGACACTACCAGCATCGCGAATATGCCCGCTACGACATAAATCACCCAAACAATCATATATTCAAAATTGGTTAGCATAGTCAGAACTCAGCACCATCAATTCTCAGAATAGTATAGGTTAACCGATGTAGTCTTCAGTCAACCCAAGTTATAATACGATCCTCCCAGTCATCTTCGTTTACGTTCGCTTCTGATATCACTTTGCCTTGGATAGACACACCAGCATTTTGAACACTTTTATTATCCTTAGACAATAAGGGATGCCATTCGGGTAAATCACCCGTGTCGTGCAGGACTTTATAGGAACAAGAAGACGGTAACCAATGAAAACGGTCTATATCTTCATAGGTCAGTTTGACACACCGCGGAACTAAAACTGAGCGCTTCTGGTACTGGGTACATTGACAGGTACTCTCGTTAAAATACCGACAGACCACATCAGTGTAGTAAACATCTCCCGTGTCCTCATCTTCCAGTTTTTGAAGACAGCAGCGGCCACAGCCATCACATATTGACTCCCATTCGCTGGGCGTCAATGCATTCATGGGTTTATTTTTCCAAAACATTTTTTCGCTCATTATTTCTTTTGTTGCTTCTCAAGATGCTCTGCTAACAAATTTTCCTGGGGTGGGGGCATTTGCAGATAAAATCCATTTTTTTTCAGCTCAGAAATCACTTTGGAAATGTCTGCTAGGGATAACGATCTTCCCTCTTTCAACACCAAGTCCATCACGTGCTTAGGCTTACCAAACATCGTTAATAAGGGAGCCGGAACGCCTTTAAGCCCGTTACTTTTTGGCACATAAAGATACATCCCCTCTGCTTTTTCGCTTTTGTAAATTGAACACAGGTTAAGATAAGTCTTCATCTCGCGTCACCTACTACAAATCTCTTTAATTCACCTTGATGGGCATCCAGTAGTTCAATCAAGGGCTCAAGAACAACATCAGATCGCCAACCTTTAAACTCTTCGGGAAGTTGAATGTCATCCCCACTTGCCGCGGATTTCACATAGCATGTCATCAACGCTTCCAACAATTTTTTTCGGCAAAGTACTTCGGGGGGCAGGTCGAATTTTTCAGCATTTGCTCTAATCACCACCTTTAGTTTTTTTGCTACCGATGGGACGGCTTTTAAAAGCGGTTCGAGTACTGGAATTGGCAAATGATCATCCCCCGCAATTTCGGCTTCTTCCATCTTGGCTAACAGCAAATCACCGTATCGCCTCAATATCCCTGGCTTAAACCCAGAGATATTTGACAACTTAGATTTCGAGTTGGGCTTTTGACGAACAATGTCCAACAACAAAGCATCGCTAATCAGAAAACTTCGCGGAATATCAATACGACGAATTTCCTCTTCACGCCACTCACTTAACACTTTTAAAATGGCTAGCTGGCGGGGAAGAAGCTGCCAGGCATTACCGACATGTCGATAATAATCTCTCGCAAGGATTTCTCGCCGCCCCTTTACCACCAATAGGTGACAGTCTTCTTTTACCCAATCTAATCGATCTAACTTTTGCAGCCGCGCCATCAGACCTTGATAAATTTCTTCTAAATAAAGCACATCCAAAGCAGCATACTCTATCTGGTCATCAGAAAGCGGACGTTGCAGCCAATCAGATCGCGTTTGATGTTTAGGGATGTCAATTCCAAGCATCTCTTTCACCAATCCCTGGTATCCCATTTGAGGACGAAAACCAGCATAGGTGGCAGCGAGCTGAGTATCAAATAATGGCTCGGGGACTGCACCACATAGTCGGTACAATAGTTCAAGATCCTCGCCGCAGGCATGCATCAACTTTAAAGACGCGGGGTCGAGCAGTGCTGATTTATAACTTTCCACAGAAACCGACAGCGGATCGATCAGTCCAATTTGCCCTTCCACCGCTAATTGAATGAGTCCGGGTATAGCATAAAAGGTTCGGCTGCGTTCAAACTCAGTATCAACGGCAATGATCGTGCTCCCCCGGCACTGCTGGGCATACTGCTGAGCAGAGGAATCACTATCAATATATTGAGTTACTAGTGTACTCATGGTGTTACATCTTTTTCCGGCCGGACAAGGCATGAGCTAAAGTACCACTGTCGACGTATTCAATCTCACCCCCGACGGGCACACCATGAGCTATTCGTGTAATATCCACTTGACTCCTGTTTTTATCAGTCTCTACTTCAATGCTAAGGGCTACTACATTATTGATCGCTTCTGCGATGTAGTGTGCCGTTGCATCACCTTCTACCGTAGGATTGGTAGCCAAGATAATTTCTTTAATTTCTTCGTGCATAACCCTGTCAACCAATAAATCTATTCCAATATCATCGGGACCAATACCGTCCAACGGGGATAAATGCCCCATCAATACAAAATAGGATCCGTGGTATCCCCCTGTTTGCTCAAATGCGATAACATCAATCGGGCTCTCCACGATGCACAGTTTGCTGTTATCCCTAGAGGGGTTCAAACAAATTTCACAATGCTCCTGCTCTGCAAAATTACGACAAATTTGGCAATGCTTCACTTCTTCCATAGCAATAGCAAGGGCCTTAGATAATGTCACGCCACCGCGCCGGTTTCTCTCAAGCAGATGTAAGGCCATGCGTTGGGCAGATTTAGGGCCCACCCCAGGTAAACAACGAAAGGCATCAACTAACTGGGTAATACGTGGACTTAAAGACATTTATATAAGTACCATTTAAAAGGGCATTTTAAAACCAGGAGGGATGGGAAAACCAGAGGTGATTGACGCTACTTTTTCTTTATTAAATTCATCTACTTTTCGGACAGCATCATTTAGCGCAGCAGCCACTAAATCTTCTACGACTTCTTTGTTCTCGCTAAATAGGCTTGAATCGATTTCAACCTTCTTTACATCATGGCGTCCGGTCATAATAATTTTAACCATCCCCGCACCGGACTCACCAATGACCTCCGCCTGAGCCAATTCTTCCTGCACTTTTTGCATCTGTTCTTGTACTTTTTTTGCTTGCGACATAATGTCGCCGATGGAATCTTTCATATGTAACCTCTTACTTCATTTTGCTTTATCTTTTTGCTTTATCTTTTTGCTGAGATTAGCCTATCCTCTCAGCGCTACACCGACTCGCTACCCATTTCTATTCTTAAAGTTAAAGTGTAGGCGGTTATAGTTTAGGTGTTATAGATTCGGGATCAATGACTGCCTGAAACCGACGTTGTAACGGTTGTACCACTGGATCTTCGTGCAGAATTGCAGTCGCATTCTTTAACTTTTTTATCCGACTTTCTTCCGCCCATTGATCGGGTGTCTTCTTGGTGGGTGTCACCATATCAATTGTCAACGTTACCGCCACTTTAAAATAAGCAGCCATTGCATCTTGCAATCGCTGAATACGATCACTATTCACCAAAGCTTCATGACAACCCTCTAGTGCAAACACAAAGTGATTGTCCTTTCGAGATTCCATGGAACAATTGCGGGCCATATTAAGAGTATTACCCGCTATGCCCAATTTTGGAACCAATTGAAACCATTCGTCCTCAACGGCAGTCGAATCACCAACATTTTTCTTCACCTGGACTAAATCGACAACATTGTCGTCAAAACCCTTATCTTCTATCTTCTTGCTATCTAGGTTACCGCTATCAACCTCCTTGATTTCTAATGCTGAAGCAGCAGATAGCATCACGCCATCATCTCGCTGCATTGGTGGCAGCCGATCCTGCTGCATGGCGCTTGACTGAATTGCTACAGGTTGACTAGATGGAGAAGATAACTGAACTCTCGCTTGGAGTACCTGTTCTCTGCCAGCTCCATTGAGCACTTCATTATTGAGCACTTCATTATTGAGCACTTCATTTTTTGAGACTAATGGGGGTGTAGCAATCGGAGTTTGCCTCTTCGGCTCAGGCTGACCCATGGCGCTCTGAGAAGATTTTGTACCCTTTGGGGCATTGCCTCCGGGCTTAAATAATAGCATTCTCAATAAGACCATCTCAAACCCTGCCTTGCCATCTGGGTTAAGAGGTAAATCTTTGCGCCCAACTAAGGCAGTTTGATAATAAAGCTGCACATCCTCCGCCGTCATCTGTTGTGCTAATTGGGCAACAATTTCACCATCTCCTAGACTGTTGTCCATCACTTGAGGAAGAGCTTGCTTTACCGCAATCCGGTGCAAGGTTGCCACCAGCTCACCGAGCATCCCCATATAATCTGGCGAAAATTGTGATGCCTTATCCACAACCTCTAAAGTCTGTTCTACATTACCTTGAGCAATAGCCTCTATCAGCTGCAATACATAGGTGCGGTCAATGGTGCCTAACATCGACCGCACATCCACCGTAGTCAAACATCCGTTACCAAAAGCAATTGCCTGATCCGCAAGGCTCATTGCGTCGCGAACACTGCCATCTGCTGCTCGACCAATTTCCCAAAGAGAAGCTTCTTCGAATTCGATCATTTCTTCAGACAGTATATGAGTGAGGTGCTCAACAATGCGCTGAGGCGGCATATTCTTGAGACTAAACTGTAAACATCGGGATAGGATCGTTGCTGGCAATTTCTGGGGATCTGTAGTGGCGAATAAAAACTTCACGTGAGGAGGAGGCTCTTCTAGCGTTTTAAGTAAAGCGTTAAAACTATGAGTGGAGAGCATATGCACTTCATCTATCAAATATACCTTGTAGCGCCCACGAGTGGGAGCATACTGCACGTTTTCTAGTAACTCACGCGTATCCTCCACTTTGGTTCTCGAAGCAGCATCCACTTCTATCAGATCCACAAAGCGCCCTTCATCAATTTCCTTGCAGGCCCCACACTTGCCACAAGGTGCAGAGCTAACACCGACTTCACAATTAAGGCATTTAGACAGTATTCGGGCAATAGTAGTTTTACCAACGCCCCGAGTACCCGTAAACAAGTAAGCATGGTGGAGTCGATCATGATCAAGAGCGTTTATTAATGTTTTGAGAACATGCTCCTGCCCCACCATCTCCCCGAAGGTTTTTGGACGCCATTTTCTTGCTAAAACTTGGTAAGCCATTTGCAAAATCCGATATAAATCAAATTTGATATGCTTAAGGTTAGTGCATACTATTTATACAGAAATAGACATCCGCATCACGCCCTAATCAATAACTTACTATGGTAGCGAAACTCTGATGCAAAAACAGGTCTATGAATAAAAAGTTAAGATAAGTTTAAAGGAAGAGTGAATTGGAATGTTGGAGGCGACTCCGTCAGCCACACCTCGGCACACGAATCAGTTGCTACCGTTGCTCCCTTCCGGGCCTGGCGGAGTTTACAACCTATCGTTGCGAAGGGACCAACAGAGTCACCACTGCTACGTCTCGTCTGAGGCGTCGAATTCTCGCGCACTTTTATACGGAAATCAAGCATATCGAGAGGCTGTTTACAGAATTTTCTCGACGAATTGACTGTAACTTTATGTACACAATATGTAGGCTTTTGGTAGCCGTTTGGTAACACCTCAGTAAGTTTTTACATGTATCTGTTTTTTTTCCGCAATTACTTTACAACTAAACACATGAATTGCGTACAAAATCGCCCAGTATTGAACGTCTTTTAGAGACTACGAATTGTAACAAACACCATTTGAGACCAGATACAGACATTTTGCTTATAGTTTCAACATTATGCTAAATTACGGCCTTTAGTACGATTCTTATAATCGAAATAAAACAAACAGTGAATTAACGATAACGCATTATGAAATCTAAAAACGTTCTCATCGAAACGAGTAAATTAAAGGTTGGCTTATTTATATCGGCATTAGACCGCCCTTGGGACGATACTCCTGTGTTTAACCACGGTTTCTGGTTAGAGAACGAGTTACAAATCCAGCAGCTTCAAGAGCAGTGCCATTCCGTCTTTGTTGACGTTGGGCGTAGCCAAGCTAAATTCGTCTTAAAAAAGGCCACTGTCCCTAGCTATCAACTAATGGACAACGAACAATCCTACGACGCCGCAGTAAAACGCGATCGACAGCAAGCAAAAAATATTGCCGGATTCCGAGAATATAGACCACTAAAGTCAAGAAAACAGGAATTTTCAAACGCCCTTTTCGTTTATGAACAAATTACCGCAAGCCTTGATTCCGCGTTAAACGATGTTACCGCAGGAACCTCAACGAATTTGAAGGAATTAAAAAACCTGACCAGCCAACTCGTCACAACAATCCGCAACAACACTGATACCATTTCTTTATTAACACGAATGGGTGAACCTCTTCTTAGCATGCACAATCCGGCCATACGGATTGCCGTCTGGTCTGTGCTATTCGGCATTCTGGCAGGCAAAAATAAAGAGGTCTTAGAAGGTCTCGCTCTAGCAGGCTTACTCTGCAAAATAGGCTATGCAAAAACACAAACATCTGCGATTTCCAAGGATGAAAACATCCCATCCGAATTAAACCCGCATATAAACAAAAGTTTAGTTAACCTTAAAGAACAAAAAGAAATCGATTTGCTGGTGACACATTCATTAACCAACCACCTAGAAAGGCTGGATGGCAGCGGATACCCCAGAAAACTGAAGGGAAACAGAATCCCATTTTCAGCACAAATAATGGGAATTTCGGAATATTACGAGCGATTAGTAAGCCCCGAATTTGCAACGCCCCCTTTATCGCCAGCAAAAGCACTCAGCTGTTTACAAAGTTTACGTGGTCTTAAATTTTCAGAAAATATCGTAGATCAATTCACCCATATGCTAGGCCTATACCCAACGGGTAGCTTAGTATTGCTAAATACCAACGAAATTGCCCTTGTCGTTGAACAAATACCGAAGAAAAAATTAGCGCCAACTATTCTTATTCTAACCACCCCCTCCGGAGAAGCCGTATCAACGCAGGTTCAACTGGATTTGGCCACGACTAACGAGCACTCTATAACGAGAAGCATACCCGCTGATACGATCAAGTATGAATTAAACAGTTACAAACTAATAAATTTCAAATCGCGCCAGCTTAAATCTAGCCAATTTATCTCTGACAAATCTATCTCTGACAAATCTATGGCTAACAAGGGCTGGTGGAGAAAGCTCTTATCCAAGGATAATTCATCCCAAGAAAGGGCTGGGGCAAATACCTAGGCATCGCGATCTATGAGGCTTCGTGTTTGCGACCTATATTCTTGAATGTTTAGTTTAAAATTAAACTATTTTGTGCGGTATTCAGAGAGGTCACGCTTAGCCTTTCGGACCATATCCTCTATTTTAAACCGTATCTTATTCTTCCTTAAACGATATGTAGGCATTGCGTAACTGCCTGATGATAGACTCTTCTTGTAATCCATTTCCCCCACCATAAAGTCATATTTTGGATAACCCAAGGAAGCGTAGTGATTAATAAGGAGTAGATGACAAACTAAGCCCGGCCTATATACATTCTCAGGCCTGTATTCAAAACCACACTGATTGAAATACACGCCCTCTTCATCAATGAAATTATAAAGATGCCCAATGACACAGTCTCCCGCGAAAACAGTCACAAGATCAACACTTTCACGCGCACAATATTTAGCAATAAGCCTTTCATGGAATTTGCTAGCAAAATCCGAGATGGGGTAATCCTCCCCATACTTTTGTTTTTGCCTCTCTTGTAAAAGCGTCTGCAGCTCGGTAAAACAAGCTTTGGCATCCGCCGGGTTGGTGGCGAATTCAATTTTTATGGGACCCACTTTTTCATAAGCTTTTATGGATCTTCTAATTTGAGATCGCTTGTTCTTGCTGAGTAAAGGTAGCAGGTCGTTATTTGAATTTCTTACCTGTTCTAGATCAACGTAAAAAGCTTTATCTTCATCCTCAATACGCAAATTAAGATGTGAAGATCCCTGTGAAAAATATTTAATCTGATCTGGGCTAAGAAACCGAGCAACCAATTCATCCCAAGTACTGGCTTTTTGGAAGACACTACTTAAATTACTTTCTCCAAACGCCTTATCTATCAAAATACCATTTTGCTCAATAGTAATCGCATCTTTGTTAAAATCTCCAGTGCCATTCAGGTAGGCTCTATTGCAATAAGTAATCTTGCTATCAACCCCTTTTTTTAACCCTAAAAAATAACAAAACACCGGCTTGTTTTTGTGCTCACCAAAGACAAATATAACCTTGTCTTCACTTGATAGGCAACTGAGCCAATTTTCCATCCACACCCAAGAAAGATAAAAAGAGTTAGCTGCATTTTTTTCAATGCTTTGCCATATTCTCATCGTTTGATCAAATTCTAAAAAGGGGTTGAGTTGATGGAATGATATGTCTTCTAGTTCCATATATCTTCTTAATCGTTTGTGAGGAGGGTCTACGAAATCTTTACTTTACACCTATGGCATTTCAAAGGGGCATTTCAAAGGGGCATTTCAAAGGCGGACGAAGCCAACCCGGATAAATATACAATCGATATAAATGATAGCAGTATTTATTTTATATGGAGCCAGCCAAGATGTATCTCATCTCCTATTTATGATAGTCTTCTCAAAGGTTGTCAGATGGTAGCGTTTATACGCGCTGGCGGCAAGTCTAAGCGAAATCAGGTTTAAGTACGTTTAAGTAGGTTTAAGTAGGTTTAAGTAGGTTTAAGTAGGTTTAAGTAGGTTTAAGTAGGTTTAAGTAGGTTTAAGTAGGTTTAAGTACGTCTAAGTAGATCTGATTAAAATATAGCAGCTACGATCAATCAGAAAATTCAATTTTATCGTAAAATCAAATACTTAATATAGATCAAGAAATATATGATAAGCTTCTAGTTTAGCATTATCGTACTGTATTATGCTTGTCACTATCGAAATTTTAAATTAGAGGCTCGCTCGTTGAATATTGCTTTTAAAACCTTATTTTTAAAACCTTATTTGTAATACTAGGGCTTCAATCTAGAACATGGAAAACATGAATTCTTTACCGATCGTCAGCGTTATCATCCCNACTTATAACGCNGCCTCCACTATAGAGGAAAGCATTAATTCGGTATTCAATCAATCCTATTCAAATATTGAGATTATCGTCATTGACGATGGTTCCACAGACAATACTGAGGCCTTGTTAACACAATACTCATCTAGGATCACCTATATAAAAAAGGAAAATGGTGGTTTTGCTTCCGCTAGAAATGCAGGCACCAAGATTGCCAAAGGAGAGTATATAGCTTGGTTAGATGCCGATGATATTTTTAGAGACNATAAAATANCTANGCAAATTGAATTTTTGAAAAACAATCCTGAAATACATGCGGTATCCAGTGAATTTTCCGCATTTGATGAAAACGGCACTATCAACAGCCATTACATGCGGACTTATTATCCCTCCTTAGGTCTAGTAGATGGTTCTTTATCAAAACTCCTCTCCATTGCAAACTCCGGAATTAAATCCTATAAAGGCAATTTGTTCGATCATTTATTGCTTGGAAATTTCCTTCATCCCCCAACTTTAGTATTCCGGCGCGAGCTTATCGATAAAGCCGGCCCACAACGAGAAGACTTAGGAAGCGCCACCGATTATGAGTATATCCTACGCTTATCTCTATTATCTCCTCTGGCACTCCTAGACGAGGTATTACTTGATTATCGACTGTCAGATTTTCAAGACTCGTCGCCGGTTAATGCCTTAAAGAACTGGCCTGAAACAATTGAGTGTCTGAAGNGTTTACTTGACTGGGAATCAGTAAAAAANACTGAGCGCGAAGTTGTGATTGCTAAGCGAATAAGAAATCTATTTATTTCTTTGGCACTGGAACAAGCTTTCGAATCACCCTCTAACGCCATCACTAGCATAAAAGAATCTATGAAGTATGGTCCATTAGGGCTTGATTCGGTACTAGCTCTTTTAAAAGCGATTGTTCCAAAATTTATAATCGCTTTTAAAAGAAAACTAATATCCCCCTANCGATGATCCATTGGCTACGAAACCTCTAATTCAGGATTTNAATTTGANCGCTAACANGGATATTGAGCGCCCATAGAGCGACGAAAGCTGTATATCACCATCTCATCCATCTCTTTAGGATGCAAATCCATATAATTGAGATAGGCGTAAACATAATCCCATAACGTCCCATCCGTAGGAATGCAATAAGCCAGACGCATGGTCTTAATTCCCGATTTAACCACGCTTGATGTACTGTCTTCGGCTNTGTCAGAGACTTGATCCATTGCCATAAGTATCATATGCGTCGTTTCTAAAAGAGATCTAACGTAACCAAAACACGCACCACTATGAAAAGTTTCCACAGCCTGAGCNTTGTTACTTTTTATCCCCTGGCAAAGATCGACCAACTCCTCGCTAGTCGTTGCATGAGCGGAGACGCTTAATGCCGAAGAAATCAGGAATACACAAGATCCAATCTTTCGACCACTTTTAATCAGATACACTATTTTACTAAGCAAACAATATACGAGGTTCATAGGCACTTCATCCCTCCCCTATCCCTCTAAACTGACTTATTCGGGTATATTGTTAACGATAGATGAAGTGTCAGATCTTGTCATTTTAGCTATTTGGTTCGAATTTTTATTCTATGGCTTAACCCTCTATATTCTTTTTGTTGAATTCTCTGACCCGTTACAAAAGACGTTCATCCATACTGTTATCTCGTTAAATTTAATAAAACCTTTATAATGTGCGCCTTTCCGCAAGCCTTTAGGCAGAGTAAAATCGATTGTTCTTTCTAAGGTTACGCCAGGCATTAGTTGGGCAACCTCTCTCGGTTCAATTTTTATGCGTGCGGGCTTGACCATCGATTTTTTCATATCTTTGACTGAAAAACTTAAAATATCCTCGATACCATGGTCACTATCAATATTTCGCAAGGCATTCACCAGGGTTCGGCCACTCCAATTGCTTTCTTCCAACCAAACCAAACCAACAGGGCGAAGATTAATGGGCACATTACCTACATTGTTAAAGGTAAGTGGCACCGAAAAATGCTCTCCCGAAACACCTTTTAAACTAAAATTATTCG
>JAESQG010000076.1 GCA_016765265.1 Pseudomonadales bacterium
CTTGGTTTTCAAGCTTATTTAAAACGTGAGGCCCGTCATTTGAACCCCACTGAGATAACCGGTCATGTATTAAAACCGCAGGACGAAGTGATTCTTCAGCCGGATATTCAAGCAGGGTAATCCNTCATGATGACAATCATTAACGGCTTTAACTATCTAGTGCCAGCACGAAAAGTAAAAAAATCCTTAAAAAATAATACTCTAAAGAGAGAAAAGAACCTGAAGATATAGTCGCCGAATGGGAGCAATGTTAAAATACCGCTTGTTTTATAGGTTTTACGATATTCTTCCCCTCAAACTTCGGCAAAAAGAGCTTCTCATGCNACGATCATTTAATCCCCAGCTTGAATTAGGTGCAATACCGATAGAGGAGATCAAATTTAATCCTCGCTCACGAGATGACATCCCTCAAATTCTTCGTGGCCTACAGTTTATCTATACTTGCTCGACGACTCGACAGGCTGTGTTTGAGGTGCTTCAAAATCATATCAGCGGTGATATCAATTTTGACAATGGCCGCCCCGGTATGGATCTATGGGTGTTGTTAGTTCTCGGGACTTTACGTTTAGGCTTGAACTGCGATTATGATCGCCTACATGATTTGGCGAATGAGCATAAAACAATTCGCGCGATGTTAGGTCATGGAGATTGGCGAGATGAACACTTATATGGCTTGCAAACTTTAAGAGATAATGTTGTTTTACTCACAGAAGAAATGCTTCAGGAAATTAACGCCATTATTGTAAAAGCAGGACACGCTCTTGTTAAAAAAAAAGAGGATAATGAATTAAAAGGTCGTTGCGATTCTTTTGTNGTCGAAACCCATGTTGAATACCCTACAGATACGGGCATGTTATGGGATGCCATGAGAAAATCCATCNTCCTTATTGCAAGCCTTTGCCAAACCAATGAGGTAGAGGGTTGGAGGCAAGCATCTTACAATATTCTACGTTTAAAATCTCACTGGAGAAAAGCGCAAAGAAGCAATCGCTCACGACAGGNAAATGCGCAAGAGAAAAAGAAAAAATCTCACAAGGCCTATTTGAGAATAGCCCATCAATATTTTGAAAAAACCAACGATAGCATTCAACAATTACAAGAAAAAGTANACCCGGCATTATCTCCAGAGTCATGGTCTCGCTTTCAAGATAAGCTTGAAAAAATAAGGCAATTCCAAGACTNCGCAGCAATATTAATGGATCAAATCAATCGACGTGTTTTAGAAGAAGAAAGTATTCCAAGCGAAGAAAAAATCTATTCTATTTTTCAGCCGCATACAGAATGTATCAGCAAGGGAAAGGCAGGAGTACCGGTTGAGCTTGGTATTAAAGTTTGCATTATGGAAGATCAGCATCAATTTATTTTATATCACCAAGTGATGGAAAAGCTTCAAGATGTTGATGTTGCAGTGCCCATGGTAACGGAAACTCAAAAACATTTCCCCTCACTCAACTCTTGCAGTTTTGATAAAGGTTTTCATTCCCCCAGCAATCAAGTTGATTTGNGTGATCACCTAGAGCAAGTGGTTCTCCCTAAAAAAGGGAGGCTCTCGTCAAAAGAGAAAATAAAAACAAGCACGCCTGACTATAAAAAAGTACGACGTCAGCATTCAGCTGTGGAGTCNGCTATCAATGCTTTGGAGCAACACGGCCTAGATCGTTGCCCCGACCATGGCGTCGCTGGGTTTAGGCGTTATGTTGCTTTGAGTGTTTTCGCTCGCAACTTGCAACGCATCGGTACAATACTCACAGAAAAAGAGCGTGCAAAACTCAAAAGAAAGCAGCGATGNGAACCTTACCGCCAAGTGGCTTAGTCTTCACCGAAGTCGTTTTTCTGCATTGCTTATTGGCACTGAACAAGCCTTCAGGGTTGAGCGTCACCCCTGAAACAAAATAGATCAAATAACGCTCATATCGAGAGCAAAATACTGGCTTCACTTCCTTGAAAATCTTATTGGTCACAACAACCTAGACCTTTTCTTGATCAGTGTTTTGCTCGTGAGTGAAATACATGGGTTTCCGTGCTGGCACTATTTATATCTGCAATGGAACCACTTCGTCAGCCTAATAACTGATTAGGGCCGGATGAAGTGATTCACCGGTATACCAAATCGTTACCGTTACAGATAAAATTTAGTGTTAAATTTGCGAAAAGTTGGCGTTCTGCCAACTTTCTGGAGCTGCTGTTCAAATTATCTATAGATCCACAATGGGCCCAGAACTACTTGTCAATGTCCCAGAAAGATCTGCGGTACCTGTACAAGTATCCTCAGAATCCTGCCATTTCCAATCTACCGTGCCGGAGAAAGTACTTACGTCACTACCTCCATCAAAGTTCAGGATCGTATTCGATAAAGTTACCGTTTCATCATCTTCAGAATACGAACCAGACATCACGATGCTAGTCGCATTAGCGGAGTTTACCGCTAAAGGAGCACTTTCCCCAAAGCCAATCTCCAACTCAGCTGTCGCACTATTGTCTGTACTGTCGAATGCTATGTTCAGGTTAAAGAAAGCCTGTTCGGAATCGTCGCACGAATCCGACGTAGGGGTAAATATAAGAAGCCACTGTGTATCTTCTGCTATCTGCGGGAACCCCGTTATTCCTTCACCGACCCCACGATCATCACTCCCACTTCCACCACTTCCACCACTTCCACCACACGAGGCGAGTGAAAAGGCTAAAAAAAGTAAAACAATATAGTTTTTAAATACAACAAAACGTGACGGCATAAGATGCTCCTTATTTAAGCTAAATACATAGATTTTTCGGTTATTGGAAGCGGCACCTTATTGCGGAAAGGCATACAATGTCAATTGGCTAGCTTTATTAAGGCAACTGCCGTTAAGCCAGATATTACAGAAATACTATCGTAATAATATGATATTTATAGCCAAATTGAACGTCCGCTCATTTGCCATCCATATGTTAAAAATTGACAAATAAAATATCTCTTTTATTACAGACTAATGTAGGGGGAGCTAGAACCCCTCACCAGGGTTATCCATTCACTAACGACTATGAGAGCAGGGCTGTCCCATATAAATAATTGTATTTAAAAGGGATTTGAACATAATGTTGGTATAGGAGAGCATGAAAAAGTGGGGGCAAATAGCTAAACAAACATTTGGCTAATCGTTTTTTGTTCTATAATTCAT
>JAESQG010000077.1 GCA_016765265.1 Pseudomonadales bacterium
AGCTCCGCACACCAGCAATTGGGATTTGTTCTTTATGATTACAGTTGCCTTAAGAATGAGAGTTAAAATTTATTGGATGGGCAAGGAGAGTATTTTTAAATTCCCCTTCAAGGGACTGATGATGTGGATGGGAGGAATACCTGTTGATCGCTCCAAGTCACAAGATATGGTCAAAGCGATTACTGAAATCTTCGACGCCAATAGCGAACTCACCATTACCGTGCCACCCGAAGGGACGCGATCCCAGACCGTGTATTGGAAAACGGGTTTTTACCATATGGCTAATCAATCTAAAGTCCCCATCTGCCTAGGATTTCTAGACTATGCAAAACGAGAAGGGGGTTTAGGCCCTTTAGTGCACCCCACTGGGGACATAGAAAAAGATATGATACAAATCAAAGAATTCTATTCCTCGATTACAGGAAAATACCCCGACCGATTCCAAACCGAAGTTCCCAAAGAAGAAGACCCTAAATAACCATCGTCACGGTCATTCGAGGAATTTCGAAAGCCAATACCTACACTGAACCTAATACCTACACCGGACCCAATACCTACACCGGACCTAATACCTACACCGGACTAANGTAGAAAAAGCGATCCATATTAAAGCTGAACAACACCCGCCTCAGCCGAGTGGAGCAGTTGACGATATGCATCGCTACTTTGTTTTCACTGTGGTGCTTGCGCAACAGGATCAATCGNCCCAAACCTGCATCGTCGATAGTTCTCACTCCCTCCATATCNATATCGATACGCTCCACCGGATCGTCTATTTGTTTATAGATTGTCTCAAAATCGTTATTCCTACCCTCAACAAAGGGCTCGTGTATCTTTACCTTTGCACGACCATCAATTACTTCGGGTAAGTCATCAATCAACATAATCAACTCCAATATTTAACCTAGGTTTTCGCCACTTACTAATGACTGCTATCATGAAAGTGCAAGTTTGATTCCAACTCTTCAGTCTCACCCATACACTGATCATTTAGGCGCCTAAGATGGCAGAAGACTCCGATAAACCCCTCAAAAAAGCCGATTTAGGCTGGATGAAGCAATTTGCCACTCTGACGAAATCCGCCGTTGACGCCGCTAATTCGGCAACAAAATTCCCCCTGCATCTCGCTAGTGCGCTGGCACTAACCTCCGATCAAATGGGCTTAATCCCTGATAGCAGCATCAAGCTGATGAAAGAGACNGGCTCCTACATTAGAGAGTNACGCCACGTTGCAGGTATAACCAAAAACGAGTTGTCAGAAGCAATGGATTTAGAAGATCAATCGTTAATGGCAGCTGTGGAAGCAGGCACAGCCACGTTATCCTTCGATCTGATACTCAGATTGGCNTCGGTNCTCGCAAGACACGACCCTATCCCTACCGCNCTAAGATTCGCCCGTACCTATAACCCTGAGCTATGGCAAGTGCTGGACAACTGGGGAATAAGTGGCCTTCCTTTAAAGGTCGAGCGTGAAAGACAATTTATTAACATACTTCGNGTAAAAGATAACGCTAGAGACCTTAGTGAAGAGCAATTTAACGATTTGCTAAAATTCACTGAATCAGCCTTCGAGCTGGCACTCAACTTTATCGATAAAGCCCCCGACACCGGCTCACAAAAAACCGACACTAAAAAACCTAGCTCAGACCCAGGCTCGGACTCAACCCATCCCGCTAGAAAATAATTCTTTCCCTCTTCGCCCCCCATTCTCCCGGCTTAGAATCGAAATGACCCGCACATACCACCTCACATTCAGGGCACAAAGCTGACTGAGTGACTACACCACTTTCATGGGACTGCTTTAGTTTCAACGAATACTGCTTTAGCTGATACCAATCGCGAATAATCAACGGCTTATTGCAGTGATGGCAAAANGTNGTATCNCCTTCTTGATCATGNACATTNCCCGTATAGACGTACTTTAAACCGTGANCCAGTGCAATCNGTCGNGCCTTNACCAAGGTTTNGATCGGAGTTGGNGGCAGATCCAGTAATTTAAAATCCGGATGAAATGCTGAAAAGTGCANCGGAANATCCGTGCCCAGATGGTCCACTATCCACTCAGAGAGTGCATGTATCTCCTTATCATCATCATTCAGACCCGGTATCAACAAGGTGGTTATTTCCANCCACACCGAGGTTTCCTTGGCAACATACTCCAAAGTCTCTAATACCGGCTGTAGATGGGCACCGGTCACCTTCCAATAAAAAGACTCACTAAATGCTTTTAAGTCAATATTCGTCGCATCCATATGACTAAAAAACTCGACTCTAGGCTCATGGCAAACATAACCAGCGGTCACGGCGACAGATTTCACCCCCAGCGTTTTACAAGCCCGTGCAGTTTCGATGGCATATTCATGGAAAATAACCGGATCGTTATAGGTGAAGGCAACACTTTTACACGCGCTTTGTTTGGCTTTTTGGGCAATCCCTTCGGGACTTGCATTGGCCATCAATTTATCCATTTGCCGGGATTTACTGATATCCCAGTTCTGACAAAATTTGCAGGCCAAATTGCAGCCGGCAGTACCAAATGACAAAACGGAGGAACCCGGATAAAAATGATTCAGAGGTTTTTTCTCAATGGGATCAACTGCAAAACCACTAGAGCGCCCAAAACTCGCCAACACCACTTGCTTATCGACATTGGCGCGCACGAAGCACAAACCACGTTGTCCCTCCCGCATACGGCACTCGCGTGGACAAAGATCACATTGGACTCGTCCATCATCTAATGAGTGCCAATACTGGGTCGGTACGACACTCTCAGCATCTAAGGAAATCGTTTCATCTGTCATAACGTCCTACCCACGGCTAAACTTGAAATTTTCCTTTTTAATATCCATAGTAAGGGATAAAGAGCCGAACCAAACTANCNAATATTAGTAATACAGGTTCCATAATTACAGGTTCCATAATTACAGGTTCCATAATGACAAATACTACANCGGTAAGAGTGGAAGCGGTAGCTGGTACTTTTTATCCAGGTGAGTGTCAAACACTTCAAACAGAAGTCGATTCGTTATTAGCCGATGCTTCTAGCTCGCTGTCACCAGTATCGTTTTCTACACAACTCAAGGCCATTATCACGCCGCACGCTGGTTACATTTATTCTGGCTCAGTGGCTGCCGCCGCATACAAAACGCTGGAGTCTATCGCGTCGATGGTTACGCGTGTTGTTTTATTGGGGCCCTCCCATCAAGTAGGCTTTCGGGGTCTAGCCTACTGCAGCGCAAATTATTACCAAACGCCACTTGGACAAATCCCAATCGACCAAGTCAGCATTGATCAAATCAAATCCCTGCCCCAAACATCCGAGCTAGATAATGCACATAAAGATGAACACAGCTTAGAAGTACAACTCCCATTTCTGCAAACNGTACTGGGTGATTTCTCTTTGGTACCCATAGTCGTAGGTGACGCTAACCCGAATGAAGTAGCCGAGGTGATCGATGCACTTTGGGGCAATGAGGAAACCTTGATTGTCATCAGCACCGACTTAAGCCACTTTCTCAACTACGAACAAGCGAGAAAAGTAGACTCCAACACCTGCAAAGCCATTGAGGAATTNCGCTACAAAGATATCTCCTATGACGACGCCTGTGGTCGCACCCCACTACAGGGCATGTTAAAAACCGCACAACAACGACAGTTAAATATAACCACTCTCTCTGTTCAAAACTCTGGAGATACCGCGGGCACAAAAGAGAGGGTAGTAGGCTACGGGGCCTGGGCAATAGGATGACACTCTTATAGCCTGGTACATAATGCAGCCCTTTACACACAAGAGAGCACCGCTGTTATGCTAAATAAAAAAGAGCAATTAATTTTATTTAATGTTGCCGAAGAAGCTATAAAGGCCGAACTGGAGCATAAAGCAATTCCCTCTCCACCGTTAAATGACTACTCCGATGCCTTAACTGCCAATAGATGCTGTTTTGTCACTCTTATGCTGCATAACGAACTGCGCGGATGTATAGGCGCATTAGAGCCGTATCAACCGCTCCTAAATGATGTGTCCGAACATGCTATCGCCGCCGCTTTCAAGGACCCGCGATTTCCGCCATTAAAAGAAGAAGAATACCAACATATTGTGATAGAAATTTCCGTACTCGATACGCCTAGCTTCATCACCTTCACCGACGAGAAAAACCTTTTAGATCAGATTAGTGAAGGAGAAGATGGACTCATACTTGAAGATGGCAGTTATCGGGGAACCTTTCTGCCTTCAGTATGGGAAAACCTGCCGAATAAAAATGATTTTTGGCAACAATTAAAACAAAAGGCGGGGTTATCACTAGACCATTGGTCAAACACCTTAACCGTTCAGNGCTACGGCGTACAAAAAATTACCGGTAACCGACTATTATCGGCATAAACGCCACGATCAGTAGTGTCGTACCCATCACAACCAGCGGCAACAATACTCTCTCATGGCGATACCAAAACGGTTCTCCGACTACCTCCGCCNCTGCTTTCGCCGCCTCGNCTTCCCCTACCACTTGCCGAGTCAATAAGTGATTCAAGGCAACGGGAGGGCTTAGATANCCCAATTCGAAAGCAACCAATGTCAACATCCAAAAATGAACGGGATGGATACCGTTATGATAAGCGATTTGCGCAATCGTTCCCGATACCAGCACCACTGCTCCAAAGGGGTCCATAATCATTCCAATGCCCACGAGCACCACCAGTAAGAAACCCAAAGTCATCCAAATTGAACTAAAGGTTTCAGGCAAGTTAGCAAACAGGCCCGACCGATCAATCACACCCGCCACCGCGAAAGATACTCCCATTAGCAGCAGTAGTGCGCCGATATGCACCGTGGTTTCGGTAGTAGCAACACGTACAGATGCTTCGAAAGAGTCAGATTTATCTCGCGTTCTAGGTTCTGATTTATTCGGTTCTGATTTATTCGGTTCAGAATTCTCTGAATCAGCCATCACTTTCTTAGCAAATAATTTCTCATAAGCCAATATCGCTATAATAATAATCGGTAAAATAATCGGAGCAGAAAACTCATCTAAATAGGCATCCAATAATAATGCATACGCTACCCCGAAGACGATAAATATCATGACGTAGGGAATCAGAGGTTTGAAGGCAGCGATACAAGGTCCCAGCGCCTCTTTTACTGGGCTGATCTTTAGCTTCTCCTTTTTGGTTACAAAAGCATAGAAAAAAAACATGACCGCAGTCAGTAGAAAAATCCACACACCCCAACCATAAAGCTGATCCGTTACCACCTCTTTGTTAAACGCTGCAATAATAACAATAAGCAAGCAAGGTCTTAGCACCACCCCGGAGCTTCCGGTCATTGCTGTTGCGGCGAAAGCCAACTGTCTTCTCGTCCCCACTCGACGTANCTCATCNTAAACTACAACGCCCATGGCAATAATTATAATACCTGACGCTCCGGTAAAAGCAGTGGGCACCGCCATNACAACAATCGCCACAAAGGCTAAAAGCTCCGGCGGCAGTTGCCAAGGTTTGAAAACGTTGAAAACCAGCTCCCCCAGCCGAGTCTGTTTGAGCAACATACCCACCCAAATATACAAACCTATATTCAGGAACATATCAGCCTGCTCAAACAATGTAGAGAAGAATATGGCCACACCGGCAGCATGCCCCTCAGTCAAAAAGAAGTAATTTCCGGTAATAAAAGCCATCATAATATACAGAGGGACAGTCAACAGAGCTCGAACGAAATTACCCCCAGGCTTGGCATCGGTCGGTATCAACATCAACTGGTAAAGACTAATACAAGTTAATATCGAAAAACCGAGTATCGTTAAGGAGTAGATTTCCGCATAGTCCACCATCGTTCCGGACTCGAATATGTTTTTCCGATAAGACCATGCTGAGATGGCCAAAATGGAATTCCCNAGCAACTGGGCCATCGAAGCTANCCGATGATCTAACACCGTTTCCATNGGTCTAAAAGCAATATGATGACGCGAAAGAGAACTGGTAAAAGCACAGATAAAAAGCAGNGCTAGAAAGGTAATACGCTTTGTTTCAATGGAAAACAGACTAACCGCCGCCACACTTTTCTCGATTNCCCGGAATGCTCTTACTGCGGACGTCATCCGACTCCGATTATCAGCTGCTATACGGTGTTTTTCCCTACACAGGATCGCCGAACTTGCTAACGATATCGTCGCCGCCTTCCGGTCAAAGACCTCATCATCAAATAACCCTAGACCATCATCCTCTGTTGCTGCCTCATGGGCAAGGCGGTCAAGTTCTACCTCCATGTCTGGATTTGGATTACACTCAGGTGTGGGTATATCACTACGCAAAATAAAATAATCACTCCACAGCAGCTCTCCCGTTTTTAACAGCTGTGTGTGTATGTTTTCGCTATTCCCCGCAACTATCACGCCAAGCAATAAAACTACCACGGGGAATGTTGAGCACCATTCTCGCCATGATCTACCGCTAATTCTATTCATAAACCCGCATTAAACCTGTAAACGTTACGCATTGAACCGACACATTAAAAGTGAATATTTATTCTTTATTTGCGGCAGTACATTCTGATTTTTCCGGGTCCTTACGGCAACGTATTTTTCGTAACACCGTCATCATTTTAGGGTCATAAATACCGGCGTCACGTAGGCTAATCCGTATATTCCGAAACAACTCGATATAATTTGATATATCGGTAGCTTCTATATCGTACCACCAAGTTGCGGGAATCTTGTTTTCTGCGTCCACCAGTATTTTCACCCCATGATCGAATCGAGACAACACATAATCACGAGACTGTTGACCGTAGCCCTCTGGAAAATCTGCCGACTTTATTAACACTTGTATGGTCAATTGGGCCAAAGCAAAACGGATAATGCCGCCATCAGGCTCCATCCCTTTATACAGCTCCATAGCCTCATACATAATGCCGGGGCCGTACACTATATCCACTGATCCATTATTAAACTTGCTATACATATTAGCGAGAGAAGAGCCTACAGAAGACGCCCCCACCTTTTTCACTATTTCAATCTGGGCTGCATCATAGTCGAGTATCGCAATTTTTTTACCCGACATCGATGCCACATTATTGATGGACCTGTCATTGACAAACAAATACACAGCTCCACCGGGAAAAATACCCACGACTTCATAGTCGCCGACATTCATTAATCTAGCGGCTTTAGTGGAGCTTAAGGTTTTAACCGTATCCCTTAATAAATCATAACTTGGCAATGCCCCAACCGAATCAATCGATCCCACAAATGGATTAAACTGGCGACCACGTATCCCTGTCACACTCACCGCATCACACAATCCCGACTTAAAATCTTCTGACGCTATCCGCTCATCGGTATAAGGTTTCATTTTAAACTCAACGCCCCATCCAATAGCGGCCGTGGCATAGTCTTTGAGCTCAGCGTACAGAGGACCATTGGAGCCTATAGGATCAAAAACACAGATCGTCTTCGGTACAGCTATGGCGATACTACTAACCAGTGCAAAGACTACACCCGCTACCGCTGTCAGCATTATATTGGTGATGGTTTGTGTTATTATTTTCACGCAACTTAACTCCTACATTTTTTATTTATTATTATTGTATTTATTAAATATCGACAAAATCTCATTATAACAAATCGTCAATATCGATGACTTCCTCATCTCTTTTATCATCCCAGAAAGTACCCAGACCACCGATAGGTGTTCTTTTCCCCGTCGCCTCTGTCCAAAGTCGGTCAGAAATCGCCTGCAACTGCATACTAGCCATGGCATCCAATGCAGCAACAGCAGGATTGCTCGGCACCCTCTCGGTCACCTCCGCGTGGGTGCGTATCACCTGTTTTACGCCTTCAATATCTCCCTGTCCCAGATAGAGCTGTGCCTCCAACACCTGCACTACACGAACCGCTTGACCTAGCCCAATCTCGATAGAGGTGGCCAGCAACTTATAGGGATCAATATCTGGATCGGGTTTAGAATTGGGTAAAGCAGTCCAAACCGCTGCGCGGACAGCACCCGGCAGCCCCCACCATTGTTCATTGTCCAGACAATTTGTAGCGCGGCCCACTTTCATCCCTATGCTGAGAGGCACATTGGCAGTGCTTTCCGCCGCAATATTGTTAAACAAGGCTTGCAGACCATTAATCAGCCCAATCAGGTAGTAAAACTCATCATCAGTTGACTTAAATTTTGGACAGTCCCCACCTGGCTCACCATAGACCGTCACCATTTTTTGATAACCCAATAGCTGGCGCGATGCAGCCTGCCTTGATGCGCGTTTTTGAGCAATACGTGCATCTTGAGCCTCACTGACATTTCTCGCTTTTATTGCCCGCAAATATCGAAGCTCCTCATCCAAGGCCTTTGCCTCTGAACAGGTAGCTGAGGCCATATAAAACATAATGGCAAGTTGGTCAGGTGGCGTCGTGACAGTGCCAAAGGAAAAGAAAAACGAGGCAAAGGATTCAGATATGGCACACAGCATGTCCATATCGTCGACGGTGAGTATATAAGGTATGGCTTCGTCATAAGTAAAACCTATGAGTACATCGCCGGTGGTTTTATAGATAATTGAACAGCCACTCAAACCCAGGTGAACAACAACCAAAAGCACAACTGCGCGCATGTTTGAGCTACTAACGAGTCCTAACTTCATCCCTAAACTCCTTCCTAAGTTCTTTTTATTATTATTCTAGGGCGACCAGCTATCTCTCGAATAGACCCTAACTTATATTTTTTAGACTCTAACTTATATTTTTATTTTAACATTATCATCGCTGTACAAATTAGTTTGCTTAGCTATACAAAAGAGCCTCAAAAGTACCATTGCTTAAAACAGCCTGCAAGTGGATTACATAAAAACCGCTCAAATGTAGCCCAAAATTAAGGCTTTATTCTATATATTTCAATAAGGTATGCACTAATTTGCGTACTAGAGGACCTCTAGTACGTTCACGCACAACGATATTAGTAGGCTCCCTAAGGAGCTATTATTTCGAACGTCATACGAGCCTTAAGCACATCACAATGAGATTGCAACCAAAGCAAATTCTAATAAAACGTTAGAAACCTTCGGTTGGTTTGTTATAACTTGCCCTTTTTTAACTAAACTAAATGTTGAAAACACTTAAATCCAAGAGTCTAAATTTAGGGCACACAAACGTATTAATAATAGGCTCCCTTCAATCCCTATACATTGCATTGAACAAAGACAAATGAAGCCATTATACAAGTTAGGTCTGCTCTCGAGTCTTCTCCTTCTACCCTCTTTTGTCATAAGCGCTGATCATCAACCGGAGATAGAGACACATCAGCCCACCATAATTGAGATCGATCATCTATTTGAATTTGACCAAAATATAAAACGCAGCCCTCTAGTGATCAGCTCTCCCCATCAAGACAAAAAAGACACGACGTTATTCGAGACGATAGTCCCCAACGACGTTTTAAATGAGTCTACAAAGCTAAGAAAAATAATGGGAGATGATGCTTTTTTACAAGATATAAAATTGCAGGATGTCACTCGCAAACATGAAGAAAGCGAACCGACATGGGAACCCATAGTCGCTGAATACGCCGTCACCGGCTATAAAGTAAAAGAGTGTTGTCTGCGAGTCATCCGCTCAACACGCCATAGCGCGGAAGATGCCTGTCGGGCTTTAGGTCGTAAGGTATGGGCCGTGGAATCAAATCGGCCAAAGATAACAGAGAAGCCTTATCGGTACCAAGGGACTTGCGCGGTGTACAAAGAAAGGAAGAACAACAAGACCACCGGATATTCTTGCAAAGCGCGAGCCATCGCCAAATGTGTCACGGCTTCAAACTAGAAAGGACGAACTCAGCTGGTCAGAGCTAGTCCAATTTAATCAGAAGCGGTGTATTGTCATCCACAAACACCTCTAGAATAAAACACCTGTAGAGTACCTGGCACGTCTTAGGCAGTCTTAGGCAACACTAGAATCACTTGAGTATTTGGCCAGAAAAAGAGATTATCTCAAGATCTAGAATCAATACCTGGAATCGATCACAACAAGTCAATTACAACAAGTCAATTGTTACAAAGAGAACCGGTGCGGTGTACACCTCCGGCGTAAGGAAAATAGGGATGAATCCATCAGACAATATCAGCACCCACTACCGCACTTGTAATCTATGCGAAGCCATGTGCGGTCTAGAAATAAGACACCAAGGCGACCAAATAATGTCGATAAGGGGCGACAAAGCGGACCCCTTTAGCCGTGGCAGCATCTGCCCCAAAGCCACTGCGCTGCAAGACCTACACGACGACCCTGACCGCCTTAAATACCCCGTGCGCCGCACGCTGGATGGCTGGAAAGAAATGTCTTGGAACGAAGCCCTTGAGTTAGTCGCGGACAAGATAAAGGCCACGCAACAACAACATGGCAAAGATGCCGTAGGACTATACCTAGGCAATCCAACCGTTCACAATCATGGCGCTATGATCATGCTGCCTTTGTTGTTGGCCAGCTTAGACACCAAGAGTCAGTTCAGTGCTACCTCTGCTGATCAACTGCCACATATGCTTGCCTCTTTGGAGATGTTTGGCAACCAATACTTGATGCCCATACCCGACCTTGACCACACCCAAACTTTCGTTTGTATTGGCGGCAATCCGCTAGTCTCCAACGGCAGTATAATGACGGTTCCCGACGTAACCGCTCGCCTAAAAGACATTCAGAAAAAGGGCGGCAAAATCATTGTAGTGGACCCGCGACGTACCGAAACCGCTGAGCTGGCAGACCAGCACATCGCCATAAATCCCGCTAGTGACCCCTTTTTCTTACTCGGGATTTTAAACGTTATCTTCAAACAAGGCTGGGAAACGCTGGGGACCACAGAAGGATTTGTTGACGGTCTGGATATTGTCAAAGATATCGCCTTGCGCTTCACCCCAGAAAAAGTAAGCGACATTATTGGTATCAGCCCCGATATTATCACCACCTTGGCGCGAGATATTTGTGAAAGCGACAGCGCGATTATTTACGGACGCTTTGGCGTCTGTACTCAGGAATACGGTGGCCTTAATGCCTGGCTGCTTTACGTGTTGAACATTGTCACCGGCAATTTGGACACCCGAGGGGGTGTCATGTTTACTCGCCCGGCAATTGATGTGGCAGGTTTAACGGGCCTAGCAGACGAAGGAGGTAGCTTTAATACCCATCAAACTCGGGTCAGCAAACTACCCGAATTCGGCGGCCAGCTTCCCGTGGTCACCATGGCGGAAGAAATCCTCACCGAAGGTAAAGGCCAAATCAAAACAATGATTACTCATGCGGGCAATCCCGTGCTTTCAACGCCGGACGGCAAGCAACTCGAAAAAGCACTGGAATCTTTAGACTTTATGGTCTCTATCGATTTTTATATTAATGAAACCACACAATACGCCAATGTTATTTTACCTCCCACCGGCCCCCTCGAACATGATCACTACGATATGGCCTTTCATATCTTCGCCATTCGCAACACCACAAAGTATTCACCAGCGCTTTTTAAGGCTGGCAAGGGTACAAAACACGATTGGGAAATTCTGCTTGGCCTATGCACTCGAATCGACTCCAAAAATAGGCGTAGTAGTTTAACCTCCGCTGTGCGGCAACAAGTTCTACAACGAATCGGATCTGAGGGTTTATTAGATCTAGCGCTACGCTTTGGACCCTACGGCCAACCCCTACCCGTCGTCGACAAACTTAACGAATTTTTCGAAGACCTGTTTATGGTGGGAAAACCCTATTCCAGAATTCGAAATACTGCTATCAAGACACTACGCGATATTAAACTCATTGACGACCTTATTCGAGTCAGCCCCTACGGCATCAGTTTCAACCCGATTCGCAGCGGACTCAGCTTATCCAAACTAAAGGAAGCGCCCCACGGAATAGATATCGGCCCCTTAGAACCCTGCTTACCCGATCGGCTGGCCCATAAAAATAAACGCATCAAACTTGCCCCCGAAATATTTATTAAAGATATTCAATGATTGAATGCCCAACTCACTAGTGGCGATCTTGATAAAGACCCCAGCAAAGACCTTCTACTAATAGGCCGTCGCCAAGTACGTAGCAACAACTCATGGATGCATAACAGTCTTCGTTTAGTTAAAGGAAAATCACGCTGCACCGCAATGATACATCCGGAAGATGCCAAAGCGAGAAAGGTTAAAGAGGGCGATAATGTAATTGTAGAATCTCGTATCGGTAAAATTGAAATCGCAGTAGAAATCACCGACGAAATAAAACAAGGTGTTATTAGCATTCCACACGGATGGGGTCATCATCGTGCCGGCACCCGTATGCCAATCGCGGAAAGACATGCGGGGGTTAGTATTAATGATATTACCGATACTAAAATGATTGACACACTCACCGGCACAACGGCCGTTAACGGTGTTCCCGTCAGTCTAGTGGCGGTGAATGCAGGAACCACCCCAAAAAAACGGCCGAGCAATAAAGTAAGCGCAAAAAAATCGACTATTAGAAAAATCGCTCCGAAAAAGACCGATCTAAAAAAGAAAGATAATAAAAAGCAGAGCCCCAAAAAGGCGGTCACTAAAACAATAGAAACAACTGATAAGAAAAACAACTCTTCGGACAAAGAGGGAAAACCTGAAAACACAGACAAGTCATCGTAAACGATTATGAATTGTCTGTGTATTAATAGGTAGTCCGAAATATAACCCGTAGGTTGGGATTCGTAAGCACACTCTAACCTACGAGCCCAACACTATCTCAGACGATCCATTTCACTAAGATTCTATTATTATAAAGAACATCCGTCTGGCATCAAGTCCATATTGACCGCTGCTGACCCCGTCGGGAATGCTACATCACAACTCCAAGAACCCGGATTGGTTACGACTCCACTCCCATCAACTGTGAAAGCAGTTTTAGTATAAGTAATAATGGTTCCCTGAACTTCGGGCCTCAGATCCCCTTGCAATGTTATAATTAAATCGTCAGTCCCGTCAGTGATAACCGTGGCAATAGTGGCTGACGCAGATCCAAAAATGGCTCCAGCAGGAGAACTAGTGGCGTCGACAGGAAGCCCGAGAGCTGCAAGATCTCCGGTAGCTGGAAAACTCCCGTTTCGATGAATATAATCTTCTATCAAAGGCTGTGCACTCATGCCGAAAGAAACACCTTCCTTAAGCTGCGCTCGCGCAATATATTGCTGATAGATAGGTAATGCTACAGCAGATAAAATACCCACAATAGCAATAACAATTAGCATCTCAATCAGAGTGAAACCAATTTGTTGAGTTTTACGTTCCATGGAAAATACCCCCAGAGTTAATAAATTTAATAGGTTAAATAAGTAGCTATATCACTAACTAGCTATTCCGTAAGCATAACCTATGCCACTAATAATCAACATTATTAGAAGAAAGTAGAATAT
>JAESQG010000078.1 GCA_016765265.1 Pseudomonadales bacterium
ATGGCGTCCAACTCCGCCTCCCATTGTGCGGTCATGTCGGGGGTAGACGCTGATTCGGGTAAGTAATCTATTAGCGCTATACCGGTTGCAGTTGCCCTTAATAGTTTCCCTTGCCTGTACAAAAATTTGCGCTTCAAAAGTAGTTCAATAATTTGCGCTCTAGTGGCTTCGGTTCCCAGGCCATCGGTGTCTCTCAGTACTTTTTTGATTTTTGGGTCTTTGACAAAACGAGCAATACCCGTCATGGCGGATAAAAGCGATGCGTCCGTGTGATGTCTCGGCGCTTGTGTGTGTTTTTCGTTAACTTCTCCTTTGATGCAGTGGAGCAATTCATTTTTAGTCAGGGTAGGCATCGCCGGTTTATCGTTTTGTGATTGCTTGCTTGAGGGTAGGGTATTATTGCTTTTGGTGCTTTTGGTGTTTTTGGTATAAGAGGTGTTAAAGAGCGTCTTCCAACCTGGATTGGTGACGTTGATTTCTTTGGCGATGAATAGGCCACCTCCAATGATTAATTCTATCTGTCGTTGCACGTACTCATAGTTTGGATAAAATTGACAAAGATATTGGGTGGCGATCAAATCATAAACTTGGCGCTCATTATCGGATAGTAAACTCAATTTTGTTTTTTTAGTGGTAGGTATTATTGCATGGTGTGCGCTAACTCGGCTGTTATTCCATGCTTTGCTTTTGAGTTGTAGGTTTGTTTTTTTGGCCGCTTCCGCTAATGCGTCACAATTGTGGCCAATGGTGTTAATGACTTGTTGTTTGTCCTGGAGGTGTTCAACGGGCAAGTATCGGCAATCCGATCGAGGATAGGTGATTAACTTATGTCTTTCATACAGTTTTTGGCAAATATCCAAGGTTTGTTTGGCGTTAAGTCCAAAACGCTTGGAAGCCTCTATTTGAAGGGCGGATAAGCTGTAAGGTAAGGGCGGTGGTTGTGATTTGTTTTTACTGGTTTGCGCTTTGATAATGGCAGGTTTGTCGTTAATGCGGGTAGCAACATTTTCAGCGAGCTTTTTCGAGAGAACGCGGTTTTCTTCATCCATGTAAGGTTGGCATGTTTCGCTCGGTTGCCACTTTGCGGTGAAGATAAAATCCTCTGATGTTTTGATGTGCGCCAGTACTTCATAAAAGGGTTTGGAAACGAAAGCTTTTATTTCCCTGTCACGCTTCACTATCAGACCCAAAACGGGGGTTTGTACTCTGCCGACGGACAGAACACCGTTATAATTCACTTTTCTACCTTGCAAGGTATAGGCTCTAGTCATGTTTATACCGTATAGCCAGTCGGCTCTTGAGCGAGCTAGAGCAGAAGTGGAAAGGGGTATAAATTCTTTATTGCTACGTAATTGTTGCAAGGAGCGCTTAATCGCTGCCGGATTGAGATCATTAATCAGTAATCTTTGAACGCTTTTCCGTTTTTCGCCTTTTACGCCAAGATGCTGGATAACTTGATCCACCAACAGCTGTCCTTCTCTATCAGGGTCCCCTGCGTGCACCAGCTGATCTGCCTGCTTAACTAACTTCCGTAGAGCGCCGAGTTGTTTTTTGGTTTTTGGTTTTGCCTGTAGTTGCCATTTGTCAGGAATAATGGGGAGGTGTTCGTGGGACCATTTTTTGTAGCGAGGATCATAGGCATCGGGTTCGGCCTGTTCTAGTAAGTGCCCGATACACCAGCTGACGCAATCGCCATTGCCAAGGCGAATGTAGCCATCCTTTTTATGGTGTGGTTTGGGCAGTGCCTCAGCGATAGCGCGCCCTAAACTCGGTTTTTCTGCAATATAAAGTTTCATGGCTTAGTGTTGTTGCTAAACTAAGATTGCTGGAGTGTTGCTGTCAATGGATAGTGTTGAGTTAATAGTCTGTATTAATATACAGTATATGGCAAGTGCTTTTTAGCAGTAAAATCTTAGCTCAAATTTATAACGTAGTGTAGGCGCTATGACTGGAACGAATCCTTTTGGAAAAACGATAACCACTGATGACATTGTGGAGACCCTAGGTTTTTTTGACGACTGGGAGGAGCGCTATCGCTACATTATTGATTTGGGTAAGCAGCTCCCGGTAATGGCTGACACTTTGCGAACAGAGGGCCGGCTGATTGCAGGTTGTCAGAGTCAAGTTTGGATCGATTACCAAATTCAAGGAGGGCTTGTTTCGTTTGATGTTGATAGTGATGCTCATATTGTCAGAGGCTTGTTGGGGATCGTCATGAGTGCTTATAACGGCAAATTACCTAAAGATATAGTGGCATTTGATATTGAAAAATATTTTGACCAATTGGATTTGGTCAAACATTTGAGCCCAACAAGAGGTAACGGTTTACGAGCGATGGTGGCTCGAATTCGCCATATTGCCGAGACGGAGCTGAAGTCTAGCGCCTAAAGAGTCTTTAAATTTGGACCTTATAGGCTTTCGGGTATATTTTGTTAAATTCGTTCTAGTCACTGGCAATAACGCGTATAATTCGCCATTCATTTTTTCTGTGCCCCTAGCAACTATACATAGCGTATAGCATAACTTGGTGCTACGGGCAACAAACACATCACAACCGAATTGGAGTGACTAAGTCATGGCAGTTGAACGTACCCTTTCAATTATTAAGCCCGATGCGATAGGCAAAAATGTTATTGGTGAAATTTATAGCCGCTTTGAAAAGGCTGGGCTGAGCATTGTTGCTGCCAAGATGCTTCATATGGATGATGAAAAAGCTGGTGGTTTTTACGCGGAACATAAAGAGCGTCCTTTTTTCAAAGACTTAGTTAGTTTTATGACATCTGGTCCGATTATGGTCCAGGTGCTAGAGGGTGAGAACGCTGTTGTTGCTCATCGAGAAATTATGGGGGCCACTAACCCCAAGGAAGCAGCGGCAGGCACCATCCGAGCAGATTTTGCTGAAACTATTGATGAAAATGCGGTGCATGGCTCGGATTCTTCTGAATCGGCTAAGCGAGAAATCGGCTATTTCTTTGTCGATAATGAAATTTGTGCTCGCACTCGATAGCTCTTTACGCAGTGCTGTAATCTCAGATTTGTAATAGCGCTGCTATATTAGGTAAGCATTTCTATAATCTAGATATTCTATAATCTAGATATTCTATAATCTAGATATAATGTGTCCGTTGGGTCACAGTCCCGCTCGCTGCGGTAAGGTACACTGACTAGTTGCTCCGATAATTGAACCGCGATAAGCGGCTATCTATCTGCTGAGAAAAGTATGATTGCTGAGAAAACAAATCTCTTAGGCTTAAATCGCACCCAAATGGAGGAGTTCTTCCTCTCTGTTGGCGAGAAACGTTTTCGAGCCGAGCAGCTCATGAAGTGGATCTATCACGAAAATACCGTGGATTTTGAAAAGATGACGAATCTTAGCAAAGTGTTGCGGGCTAAACTGATGGAAGTCGCTGAAATTAGAGCCCCCCAGATTGCATCAAAAGAATACTCTAAAGACGGTACTCGAAAATGGGTTATCCAAGTTGATGCTAAAAACCGGGTAGAAACAGTCTTCATTCCCCAAGGTAAGCGCGGAACATTATGCGTTTCATCTCAGGTAGGATGTGCTTTAGATTGTGATTTTTGTTCAACAGGGAAACAAGGCTTTCAGCGCGATTTAACCTCTGCTGAAATAATCGGCCAGGTCCTTATAGCATGTTCTTCTTTTGGTGCACTAGAAAATAGGGGTGCTAGAGCCATTACCAACATTGTGATGATGGGGATGGGCGAGCCATTATTGAATTTTGAAAACACAGTTAACGCAATGAGCATTATGCGAGATGACTTGGGCTATGGTATTTCAAAGAGGCGCGTTACCCTTAGTACCTCAGGCGTTGTGCCAGCACTGGATAAACTGTCGGATCGTATTGATGTGGCTCTGGCAGTCTCTTTGCATGCACCTAACAATGAGCTTAGGGACCAGCTGGTCCCGATCAACAAAAAATATCCGTTAGAAGAGCTAATGGCGGCCTGTCGCCGACATCTCGCCCAGTATCCTGATAAAAAACGCCGCATCACTATTGAGTACGTGATGCTTGATGGCGTGAATGATCAACAGATCCATGCGAAGCAGTTGCTGAAACTACTTGAGCACCTACCGTCTAAAATCAATCTGATCCCATTTAACCCGTTCCCTCATTCGCCCTATAAAAGATCAAAGCCTTCTGCCATTATCGCATTTCAGCAAACTCTTCAAAAAGCAGGGTTTGTTACCACTATTCGTAGCACTCGTGGTGACGATATTGATGCTGCCTGTGGTCAGTTAGTGGGGCAGGTAGTGGATCGGACCAGGCGCAGTGAGCAATGGAAAAAAATTATTGTTTCTAATGCGAATTGAGGTGATAGAGTAGAGGGTAGTGGCGGTGAAATACTATGGAGAAAGGTGTTCTCTGCCGATACAGTCAATATGGCCCGATTAGTGACGAAGGTGACTAGGAAACCGATGAAACAGCTCCATTACAATAATAAATTAGCTAATATTCTCACCATTACGAGTGTCTGGTTCTGCTTGAGTTTATCAGGGTGTGTGACGACCACAACCGGTGGTTTTCAGAAAGATACAGCTCGGTTGATATCGGTATCAGTTCAAGCCAGTCTCGAATACCTGAAGAATGGCGATGTTGAAAGTGCTCATCGGCATCTTCAAACCGCGTTGGGGGCGGATCGTAAGTCTCCCGAAGCACATAATGCTTTAGCTTTGTTATTTCAATATGAAGGTGATGCTGACTTGGCGGAAAAACACTTTAAGCTCGCACTTAAATATAGCGATGACACCGCCAGAATATTAAATAATTATGGTTCACTTCTCTTCTCCCAACGCAGGTATGAGGAATCGTTGAAGTACTTGGAGCAAGCAGCTTTAGATACGCAATATGAGCGTCGCTATTTGGTCTATGACAATATAGGTAGATGTGCGCTACAGCTAAAAGATCTAAGCAAAGCTGAAATGGCATTTAGGAAAGCGCTACGGTTAAAAGCGAAATCCCTACGACCTTTGATCGAATTAGCACAAATTAGTTTTGAAAAGCAAGATTATAATCTAACCTCAAACTATCTGACCCAATATAATAAACTCACCAGGGGTTCCGCTCGAAGTTTATGGTTGGGTATTCGGCTAGAACGAATTCAGGGTGATCAAAATGCTTTGGCAAGTTATGTGCTGGCACTGAAAAACTTGTTCCCAAAATCCCTAGAGTACGAAAGATATAAGGAGTCCTTGGTAAAATGAAGTCTGTCACTCCTCGGGATCACAATAGTGCCGATGAATCTAAGAATATGGATCTAAGCAAGCCATTATCGGGTAAGTCGAAACCTAAAAATAATGCGGCTACAGTTACCCAATTGCCCGTTTCNCCAGGTCAAAAGCTGAAACAAGCTCGGGAGAAACTGGGNATCCAACTTGCTGATATTGCGAGCAATTTACACCTGTCCNAACNGTATATAAAAGCTATNGAAGAGGATGATTTTAAANCTCTTCCAGGGATAACCTTTGTTCGGGGATATATCCGTTTATATGCTCGGCAAGTACAACTTCCTGAGACTGATCTCATTGCTACTTTNGAAGAAATGAGATCAGTCNCAGAGGATGTTGAGGTCATTGATTCCCTTAGTTTGTTGAAAAAGAGGCCTCAGTGGCGGGATTCTCCCATTTCATGGACTAGCTACCTGGTGCTGACCGTGGTCATGGCTCTCACCACTATTTGGTGGTGGAATGCAGATGTCATTGATAGCGTGGTTAATGGTGCGGATCAGGTATCCATAGTAGGTTCCGATGGGATATTGATTACTGAAACGCTGAGTGGGGAGGAGCTGGACAGCGATGTTGTTTTAAAAAGGACAGATATTGTTGCAATACCCCAAGCTGAATCTCTGTCTAAGCCTGCGCTTGTAGTGGCAGGGGATAGCCGGCCTGTTAGGACCAAAATTAAAACCAGCATAGTGCTTGATTTGCATAAGCAAGTAGAAAAAACGGCTATAACCAATAATGTGAGTACTGAAGCCGATAATATTGATGATAAAAAACAAATGGATACGAATATTACCAATGTGGCAGTGGTGGAAGATACTCTATTTATGAGCTTTACCGGTGAGTGCTGGGTTCGCATAGGTGATGCCAATGATAAGACAATTCATGTGTCCCTAAGGGGTGATGGTGAAGTGCTAAGAGTGAAAGGTATCGCCCCTTTTCACGTGAAGTTTGGTGATGCAACCGTAGTTGCTGTAAAATTCNACGAGCGGGCAATACCGGTGCCACAGCCTTCCGGCCAGAGTAATGTGGTAAAATTTGTAATAAGCCCTGAATCTGCATAGATAAAACANGCAACCACGCGATTTCAAATCANGCTAATTGTCTGCGGCGACTNNAANCTCCCGNCCTGACCGAGTATGGGTGCGTTATCAGCTTAACTATGTCCTAATNAATCGATACACCGTAACTAGAACCTAGAACCTAGAACCTAGAGCTTAGAACCTAGAAATACAGAACCTAGAAATACAGAACCTAGAAATACAGAACGACTGAAGAAAGTCACTGAAATACCATGCAGAAGTCTCCTATAAAACGTCGGAAAACTCGCCAAGTAATGGTAGGTAATGTACCTGTTGGAGGCGATGCCCCCATCACCGTACAGACCATGACTAATACCGAAACCTGTGATGTGGATGCAACAGTCGCTCAGATTCGGCGAACAGAAGAAGCGGGTGTTGATATTGTCCGTGTGTCCGTGCCCACCATGGATGCAGCAATTGCCTTTGGGGAAATTCGCCGCCAAGTTCAAGTTCCACTCATAGCGGATATTCATTTTGACTATAAAATAGCGCTAAAGGTCGCCGAGGAAGGNGTTGATTGTCTGCGTATTAATCCTGGGAATATAGGCAAGGAAGATCGCGTCCGGGCGGTGGTGGATTGTGCCCGAGATAAAGGAATACCTATCCGCATTGGAGTCAACGCCGGCTCCTTGGAAAAAGAATTGCAACGCAAATACGGTGAACCCACAGCAGACGCACTAGTGGAATCAGCCATGCGACATATCGATATTCTGGACCGGCTTGATTTTCAGAATTTTAAATTGAGCCTAAAAGCGTCTAGTGTCTTTATGACAGTGGAGGCCTATAGAAAAATTTCGGCCCAAATTGATCAGCCTTTACATCTTGGAGTGACCGAAGCTGGTGTGCTGCGNTCCGGCACGGTCAAGTCTGCCGTAGCGCTTGGATCCTTATTGATGGAGGGTATCGGTGATACCATTCGTATTTCCTTGGCGGCCGACCCTGTTGAAGAAGTTAAGGTGGGTTTTGATATTCTAAAAAGCCTAGGTTTGCGTAAAAAAGGGATTAATTTTATAGCGTGTCCTAGTTGTTCACGACAAAACTTTGATGTCATCAAGGTGATGAATGAGTTAGAAGCACGGGTTGAGCACATTAATACAGCCATTGATGTGGCGGTGATTGGCTGCATCGTCAACGGTCCTGGAGAGGCGAAAGAAGTTGATATCGGTTTGACTGGTGGAACGCCTCGCAATCTAATTTACCGAGATGGCAAGAAAAGCCATAAAGTTACCAATGAAGAGATGGTAGATGAATTAGAGAAGCTAATTCTAGAAAAGGTGGCAGCGGTGGAGTCAGGGGAGATATCTACGGATCAGCCGGTGACTATTGGTTAGGGTCTTATCGGTTAGGGTCTATCGGTTAGAGTCTTTTTGGTTCNGATGGNTTCCTCATAAAGCCGTTGTGGTGAATATTTCATTAGAGCCTTTATTTCAATCGAATGTTGTCCTATTTTAACTTTTTATATTAAATAATACTGCCGGGATTAAGACCTCAGCGGACACATTAGCGTGTGATAGTTTATGCGAGTAATAACTTGAAGAAGATTAAAGCAATTCGTGGCATGAATGATTTGTTGCCTGAGCAGGCCATTATCTGGCAGGCGGTTGAGTCTCAAGTTCGACAATTACTTTCCAGTCACGGCTATGGCGAGATAAGAATGCCCATCGTCGAGTCCACCATTCTTTTTAAACGCTCGATTGGTGAAGTAACCGATATCGTCGAGAAAGAGATGTACACCTTTGAGGATAGAAATGGAGACAGTTTAACCCTGAGGCCAGAAGGTACGGCCTGTTGCGTCAGGGCATGCGAAGAGCATGGGCTGCTCTATAATCAAACTCAACGGNTGTGGTATGCCGGTCCTATGTTCAGACATGAGAGACCACAAAAGGGACGGTACCGTCAGTTTCATCAGATAGGAGTCGAAACCTTNGGTATGGTGGGGCCAGATATTGATGCCGAGTTGATTATGATGACGGCGCAATTATGGGAAAAGCTGGGCATCCAAGATGCCGTGACCTTACAGATTAACTCGCTGGGTACAGCAGAGGCGCGAGCTGCCTATAAGTCCCAATTAGTTGAATNTCTCACAGCACGGAAGGAAGAGTTGGATGAAGATAGCCAGAAACGTCTTACATCTAACCCTCTGCGTGTACTGGACAGTAAAAACCCCCAAACACAAACTGTACTGGATGGCGCACCTAAGCTTATTGAGTGTTTAGATGAGGAATCGAAACAGCATTTTGATGACCTGTTGGAGATGCTTAACAAAGCCGGCATAGCCTACGAGATAAATACAAGACTTGTTCGAGGGCTGGACTATTATGGTAGAACGGTTTTCGAATGGGTAACAGATAAACTTGGAGCGCAAGGGACTGTGTGCGCGGGCGGTCGTTATGATGGTTTAGTCGAGCAGCTCGGCGGTAAAGCGACCCCTGCTGTTGGTTTTGCCATGGGTATGGAGCGTTTGGTGTTATTGATGGAAACTCTGCAACAAACAGAGGGTCTTAAGGCAGGCGTTGACATTTACATCGTGGCTGTGGGTGATAAGGTGTATCAGATTGCTCTGCTGTTGGCAAAAACACTGCGGGAATCTTTAGCCAATATAAGCGTGCAGAGTCATTGTGGTGGTGGCAGTTTCAAAAGCCAATTGAAAAAAGCAGATAAAAGTGGAGCGCAGTACGCCGTTATTCTGGGTGAAGAAGAAGTAGAAAAAGCAACGGTTACCTTGAAGCCATTGCGNGGGCAAGGCGAGCAAATAGTAGTCGGCCAGNCTGAGTTAGTATCAACNCTGACCNCATTACTGAGCTAATTTAAAACATATGGGGCATGGCCAATCAATACCGGCTGGGTCCATAAAAGAAAACGACGGAGATTAGGCGTGGACGTATATCAAACGGAAGAAGAGCAGATAGAGGCCATAAAAAAGTGGTGGAAAGACAATGGAACTTCCGTGATTGTCGGTGTTTTATTGGCGTTATCNGCTGTTTTTGGTTGGAAGACTTGGCAAACGCATGACATTGAAAGGGCGGAGAAGGCATCTGTTGCGTATGANGCGGTNGTGAACGCAGTGGAAAATGCGCAGAGTACGGATGCGGATAGTCTAGAAAATAGTACCGTAAACCACCTAGGCGAAAAGATGCTGGAGGAGTACAAGGGAACCACTTATTCAGAGCTAACGGCATTGTTACTCGCCAAGCATGCAGTTGAGAAAGACGATCTCGAAGGTGCTGTTAAGCAGTTGCAGTGGGCTGTTGATAATACGGATGATGAGTCCATTAGAATGGTCGCCAAACTAAGATTAGCGAAGGTATTACTGGCCCAAAATAAAGCAGATGATGCATTAGCNNTATTAAACAGTGAGCAGGTAGCGGCGTTTGAAGCCACAGTGGAAGAACTTAAAGGCGATATCTACCTAAGCAAAGACGACAAAGATCAGGCAAGAAGGGCTTATAAAACAGCATCAGCTGCTGCTAAGAAGGCCAACATTCCCAGGCCGCTGTTAGATCTGAAGTTAGATGACATTGCTGTGTCAGACTCTTAATATTTTAACGTGGTCCCTGTTCACAGGTCTCATTCACATTATTAGCCCTCGATAGTATCGGGGGAGCATATTAAAGGAATTGTTTGTGGCAAATATCGCGTTTTTAAATGTTGATAGGAAAGNTGTCGAAAACAAAATAGTCTTAGCAGTTGCGTTAATCTCACTCCTTGCGTTGGTGGGTTGTAGTTCCAAAGGTGACAAGGCCATTGAGCCTGCCAAACTAATTGATTTTGATCAATCGATTAAAATTAAAAAACGTTGGAGCACCCGTATCGGCATGGGGCTCGAAGCAAACTTTATCGGTATTAGTCCTGCTGTTACAGAGAGATATGTCTACGCGGGGGATAGTCGCGGACGATTGGTTGCGTTGGATCGGGAGACGGGTGATTCAATATGGAAAGTGAAAACAGGTGATGCCGTTAGTAGTGGCATTGATGCCGCCTATGGCATGTTGTTATACGGTACTCGCAATGGCGAAATCGTTGCGAGAAATGTAACGGATGGCGCTGAACTGTGGCGCAGTAAAGTCAGCAGCGAAGTGCTGGCCGTACCTAAAATGAACGCCGACACAGTACTTGTGCAAACCATTGATGGTCATCTTTATGGCTTAGCCCGTGAAACAGGAGAGCGGCTTTGGGTGTATGGCACCAATGTGCCTGTCCTCACCTTAAGAGGGACTAGTTCTCCGGTTATATATCATCAGCTCGCATTAGCGGGGTTTTCCAATGGGAAGTTGGTGGCGATAAACATGGCTGACGGTATTCCTGTTTGGGAAAAACAGGTAGCTGTACCGGCTGGTCGCTCTGAGCTTGAGCGCATTGTAGATCTAGACGGGGGTTTCTGGATTGAGGGGTCGATAGTTTATGCGGCTACATATCAAGGTAAAATAGCTGCCATCGATATTCCAACGGGTCGATTAATCTGGCAACGGGATATCTCCAGCCATGCNGGAGTCGTTGAGGCAAAAGGTAAACTCTATGTCCCTGATTCCTCCGGNTTGGTATGGGCTTTTGATTCTGACAATGGGTCTGAGATATGGCGGCAGNNGGGNTTAGAAGCGAGAAAGCTATCNGCTCCTGCCATTTTAGATGATTTTNTTCTGNTNGGTGACTATAAAGGTTATCTTCATTGGNTATCAAGAAAAGACGGTAGCTTTGCGGGNNGAGTACGGATNGANGAGGAAGGNNTTCGTGTTAAGCCCATNGTTAAAGGTGATATGGTTTATGTNCAAGGCAATAGCGGGGCTTTGTTAGCNTTGCAATTGACGGACAAAAATTTAAAACCCAAGAAACTTTATATCTCCGGAAAACGCCGACATCTTCGCTGAGGAAGTAGCGGCAATTGAAACGCGATAAAACCATCAAGACCCCCTAAATCATCAAGAAACACACAAACCATCAATAAGATTCTAACAAGCTATAAAGGCACGAAATAATGAAACCCGTCATCGCACTTGTCGGTCGCCCCAACGTGGGTAAATCGACGCTATTTAATCGGCTAACAAAAAGTCGCGATGCACTGGTGGCCGACGAGCCAGGACTGACTCGGGATAGGCAGTATGGAGAAGGGCAGCTAGGCGATTTTGGCTACATAGTCATAGATACTGGCGGTATTAGTGGCTCTGCAGAAGAGGGCATAGATGGACCCATGGCCGCCCAATCTATGTTGGCTGTTGAAGAAGCTGATGTGGTTTTATTTCTCGTTGATGCGCGCGATGGTTTAATGCCTGCCGATGAAATTATTGCTAAAGGGCTGCGCGGAAAAAATAAAATGCTCCATTTGGTGGTGAATAAAATTGACGGCATTGAGCCTGAAATTGCCATGGCAGAGTTTCATAAAATTGGTTTCGATAGTATGTTTGGTATTGCCGCAGTCCATGGGCGGGGTGTCTCTTCGATGCTCGACAGCATTTTGGCACCTATCGCTCCTTCGGCTGAGGATGTTGAGCGAGAAAGCAAAGCGCGAGGAACTAAAATTGCAGTAGTGGGCCGACCCAATGTCGGAAAATCCACATTGGTTAATCGCTTGTTAGGTGAAAACCGAGTTATTGTTTTCGATCTGCCGGGCACGACTCGTGATAGTATTTATATTCCCTATGAGCGTAGAGACAAGCCTTACACTTTGATTGACACGGCGGGTGTTCGTAAGCGAGGT
>JAESQG010000079.1 GCA_016765265.1 Pseudomonadales bacterium
CGTAAGGGTGGGTCCAGACGATGCCACCGTGCTCTGTTGCCCAATAAGAGTTGATGTACTGTGGGGTGACTAAATCCATACCGAACTGTTGTACCGCAGGGCTAGTCGGTTCAGCACAAAAGGTAGCGACCTTTAGGCTGCTCATATCATATCGTTCCACGTCAACGCGATTTTGTGGATTGCTCATGACTGATTTCAGAAAGGTCACACCGGCTTTAAATATGGTGACCTGGTAGCGCTCGATAATGGAGGAGAAGCGCCCCGCATTGGGGAACATCGGTGCGCCTTCCGTGACGATGCCCGGTATTCTCGCGGCTAGAGAAGCGCTGATTAAATAGGACTGCCCGGTAATCCAACCGGGATCCGCCACTACCCAAATGCGATCCTGCCCTGGTGTGGCATCGAAACTCACTTTCATGGTATGGGTGATACCTGAGAGGTAGCCACCGTGTACATGGACTACGCCTTTGGGTTTGCCAGTGGAGCCAGAGGTATAAATAATAAAGAGGGGGAAGTCGGCGTCTACTGGAACCGGTGGCACGGAGCACCATAAGGCCGCGACGAGATCTTGATCCGTTAGTGCGTCTAGCTGTGCTCTGTCTTGTAGTCCTGCGGCGGATAGCACTTGCTGTTGTGCTGCGCTAAGTATTTGGTCGGCCCAAATATCCCGTTGCGGATTCCAGGCGATATCTTTGAGGTCCACATGACGTACCACAATGACCGTGGATACCCGTGGCGGTGAATTTGCCAGGGCTTCTGCAAACCGAGTGCGCCAGTTGACGGCGGTTTCAGTATCCAACTTTGCATTGTTGAGCACCTTGCCAATCTCAGCCATGATATCGGCGCGACTCAAAGTGATTTCATCGCTGATGCTGGTTGTGAGGTGTTTTAAGAGGTCATCTTTAATGGATAAAATAGTTGGGTCATTGGTTTGGCTGACTTCATTTTCAATTAGTTCGTAGGCGACACGAGTGCCAATGTAACGATCGAGTGCCGGGTCGGTGTAACTTTCTTTGAAGGCAACAGTCTCTGCGTTACGCGAGGCACCGTCGGTGGTGATGACGACTTTGGCTCCCGCGTTTTCAATACGGTCTGATAAGGTTTTATCTGAGAAGCCACCAAATACCGGGGTGTAAATGACGCCTAATCTTTTCGCCGCTTCGGTCCAGACAATTTGATCTAACGTATTGGGCATGTTGATAGCGATNCGGTCGCCCATCNATAAGCCTAAATNNTTGAGCGCCTGGGCGGCNATAACNGATTGTATCAGTAGTTCTCNGCGCGTTAGTTGGAGATGATAGACNGGGCCGCCGCGNCCTTTGTTAAGGCTGGGGTCCCAACGGTCGCCTTCGTAATCAAATGCGATCTCTTTGCCGTAGCCGTTGAGTACGTGGCGGTCCACCTCGTTAAACGCGGCGTTGGTCTTAGCACCACAAAACCAGCGGTAAAATGGGGCCTCGCTTTCGTCGAAGGCTAGCTGCCAGGGAGTCCAGTGGGGTTTTGANAAGGGTTTAATTACCGCCTTATTTTGGGTNGTTGGATTTTCTAATTGCCAACCATGCCAATNGCCATCGCTGTTTTGGCTGAGCCAGGATTTAGACAGGGGATCAAACCAGTGCAAGGTTTTTGCCGCAATATCTCCGTGGAATCCCCCTGGATCAGTGATGCAGGCATCGCGCATTGACTGCCATTGCTGTTGATCGATGATGGGATTGGTAATAGCTGTTGGTACTTTGGGGGAGGAAGGTGATGTCATGGTTTCACTTGAAACAGTTTGCTGCGAAACTTCTACGAGGTGAGTCGATTCACCCCGCAAAAGTATAGCAGTATTGAGGCTTTTCTAATGAGGAGTAATTGATACGTGAATACCGTGTTCGCCTTCTACTTCATTACCTAAAACACGCAGCGCAAGGTCGGCTTGATCCAGTGAATAGGAATGAGTGTGCATTAGTTCTAAGGGGTATTTTTTGCTTTCAATAATACGAATAGCCGCTTCGTAGGATTGATAGTCTACCGCTAAAGCGCCGATGACAGTTAGCTCCTTCATCATGACTTTATTACTATCGAACTCTGGAATCTTGTTATATTTTGCGCCGGCCAATACTATTCTGCCGCCGCGCGCGGCTAGGTCAATGGAGTCAATTACCGGCTGAGTGGCACCACTAGTGACTTCTACCACCACGTCCGCCATTTCGCCATCGGTGTAATTTCTTACTGCTTTGACGACATTTTCTTTTTCTACATCGATAACGTGGTCTGCACCAAATGCTTTGGCAATTTCAAGTTTATGGGCATCAACGCTTAGGCCAGTGACGATTATTTTCTTAGCGCCTGATTCCTTCGCGCCGATAATGCCAGTAAGACCGCGCTGACCACAGCCTAAAATTACCACGGTGTCGCCAATTTGAGTTTGCGGTATTCTGCTGGCCCAACGAACGCCTGCACCGAGGGGGTTAAACATGACGGCAATTTCAGCGGGTAGGGATTTATCCACTTTATGCACTAGAGTGTGTGGGTCTAGGTACATGAATTCTGCATGACCGCCCCATAGAGAAGGTTTGATCTCTATATTATGGTAGCCGTAGGCATTGATTTTATGGGCCCCGGCTGCTCGGCAGTGGTTGTATTTGCCTTTAATGCAGGGCAGACAAAATCCGCAGGGCAGCATGGTTTCAACAGCCACGCGATCCCCTTTTTGTACGTTCCAGCGTTTTGCAGCGACGCTGCCGATCTCTTCTATAATGCCGATAGGCTCGTGTCCGGGTATGACACCGGAAAAAGTGCCTTGTTTATATTGGGACCAATCACTACCGCAAACCCCAGAATGTTCGATGCGAAGTAATCCTTCTTCATCATTGATTTCGGGGATATCAAATTTTTGTAGCTCAAGTTGGCGTTGTGCTACTTGGACAATGGCTCTAGCTTGCATTTCTTGTGCTCCTTTTCCATTTTTTTTTGAGGTCGTTACATGCAGCGACTGAGATTGCTGGTGCTGTTATAACGAGTTACTGTTAAAACTGCTTAAGTCCGCCTATTCGGTAAATTTAGAATGGCGAAGGCTTATTTATTTTTTCTATTTTCAATCAGTGATTCTACTACGCTAGGATCTGCCAGGGTGCTGGTGTCACCTAGATTATCTAATTCATTCTCGGCAATTTTACGCAGTATTCTGCGCATGATTTTGCCAGAGCGAGTTTTAGGAAGTGCTGGCGCTAGCTGAATAATATCGGGTCTTGCAATAGCCCCAATATCTTTTGCTACATGCTTTTTCAGCTCTGCTGCCAGGTCTTCTGTCACTTCAGTGCCTTGCATTAAGGTGACGTAGGCGTATATGCCTTGGCCTTTTATCTTATGGGGATAGCCAACAACAGCGGCTTCTGCTACTGCGCTGTGCAGTACCAAGGCGCTCTCAATCTCTGCCGTACCAAGTCGGTGTCCTGAAATATTTAACACATCATCTACTCGTCCGGTAATCCAGTAATAACCGTCTTCATCTCGACGTGCGCCATCGCCGGTAAAGTAGTTGCCTTTGTAGGTAGAGAAGTAGGTTTCTATACAGCGTTGATGATCGCCGTATACGCTGCGAATTTGACTGGGCCAAGAGGTGGTGATGATAAGGTTACCGGAGGCGGCACCTTCTAATATATTGCCTTGTTCATCCACTAGTGCTGGCGTAACACCGAAGAAAGGCAGGGTAGCTGAACCCGGTTTTAATTCAAATGCACCAGGCATCGGTGCTATCAAGATGGACCCTGTTTCGGTTTGCCACCAAGTGTCAACAATAGGGCATCGCGCCTCGCCTACCACATTGTAATACCACTCCCAGGCTTCCGGATTGATGGGTTCGCCCACGGTGCCAAGGAGGCGTATGGATGATCGGTCTGTTGATTTTACAGGATCATCGCCTAGCGCCATTAAGGCTCTAATGGCAGTGGGGGCGGTGTAAAAGATATTTACTTTATGTTTATCGCATATCTCCCAGCAGCGAGAGGCTGTGGGGTAGTTGGGTACACCTTCAAACATCAGTGTTGTCGCGCCATTGCATAATGGACCGTAGACAATGTAAGAGTGGCCGGTGACCCAACCCACGTCTGCGGTGCACCAGTAGATATCACCTTCACGATAATCCAAAATTGTTTTATGGGTAAGGGCTACTTGAAGAATGTAGCCGCCGGTGGTGTGCAAGACGCCTTTAGGTTTGCCCGTTGAACCGGAAGTGTAAAGTATAAAAAGAGGGTCTTCTGCTTTCATGGATTCAGCGGGGCAATCGGCACTTTGCTGATCCACTAGATCGTGATACCAAACGTCTTTTTCATTATTCCATTCTACGTTATTACCCGTGCGGCGAACCACTAACACAGTGTGGACGTCAGGGCAGTCCTGTACCGCTTCGTCAGTATTGGCTTTAAGGGGTACAGTCTTGCCAGCACGAACACCTTCGTCGGCGGTAATGACTGTTTGGCAGTCTGAATCCAGAATGCGGTTTTTCAATGAGTCTGGTGAAAATCCGCCAAACACCACAGAGTGTACGGCACCGATACGAGTGCAGGCGAGCATGGCGTAAGCGGCTTCAGGAATCATTGGCATATAGATGCAAACCTTATCGCCTTTTTTAACACCTCTTGCTTTTAAGGCGTTAGACAGCTTGGAAACTTGTTGGTGTAGCTCATTGTAAGTGATTTTTTTATCGTCGTTGGGGTCATCGCCTTCCCAGATAATAGCGACTTGATCTCCGCGTTTTTCCAAATGTCGATCGATACAGTTAAAACTGACGTTGAGCTCAGCGCCCTCAAACCATTTGGCCTCGCCTTTTTCAAAGTTGTATTCACTGACTTTGTCCCATGGTTTATTCCAAGTGATAAATTCCTTTGCCCGATCGGCCCAGAATGTATCGGGGTCGTCTATGGATTGCTTGTACCACGTTTGGTATTGCTCCAGGCTCATGTTGGCGCCTTGGGCGAATTCCTTTAGGACCGGATACGTTTTTATTTCGTGCATGTGGGACAGGCCTCTATTTTGATCTTGCTTGTTTCGTGTTAAATGTTTCGCGTTGAATGCTTCGTGTTAAATGTTTCTTGTTTTAAATAATTTAAATCTATTCGTTTAGCTTCGTTTAAGAGTGATGTTATCAATCAGCCTTGCTCCGCCCAGTTGTGCAGCGACTAAAATGACTAGCTCCTTGTCTGCTACATTAGGTGTGGCTAAGTCTTCTGCGCGTCGTACGGTAAAGTACTCAGGATCAAATCCATTTTCTGTCAGATACATTTCAGCGTGGTCACAAAGACT
>JAESQG010000080.1 GCA_016765265.1 Pseudomonadales bacterium
ATCAGCTTTGTTCAATGCCTAAAGCTTCGCACGGCTTTATTCGCATAGGGTGTTATTTCTTATAGCTTTTTTTATTTATCGTGCCGGCACTAATTAGTCTACTTGAATCGATTGGCGTCATGCTTAAGAATCAAGCTTTCTAAGACGCTTTTAGCAACCTCCTTATCTTTAGGTGAAAATTGTTGTAATGCTTCAAATTGCAGCCGTAGTTCATCATCTGGGCCACGTTCATCTTTATCAAAAAGTAGCATATCTGCACTTACACTCAGTTTTACCGCTAACTTACGCAAGACATCCAGCGTAGGCTGTGATGTGCCTGCCTCGTAACGCTTGAGCTGAGAGATATGAAGATTAATAGCTTCAGCGAGCACCTGCTGTGTAAGCCCTTTCTTTTTACGTAATGCTGCCAGTCTCTCGGGGAAGTCCATAAGCGATAACAAATTCAGTTGTGAAAAGTGCATCTTAACCCCGGTTTCTTATATGGCTTGCAAAAGGTAGCATAAATGATACTATAAAAATCTAACTTAAGCTACTTGACAGGGTTCATATATGGCACGTATCCCAAACGATCAGTTGGAGCGAATCAAAACTGAGGTGTCATTGGTGCGCTTGGTGGAGAGTCAAGGCTGCCAAATGACCAAGCAGGGCAAAGACTATGCGGTGTGCTGTCCCTTCCATGATGAAAAAACCGCTTCGTGTATCATTAGCCCAAAATCTAACCTCTTTAACTGCTTTGGCTGTGGTGCGGCGGGTTCGGTCATTGACTGGGTAATGAAGACCCAAGGCGTAAGCTTTAGGCTGGCGTGTGAAATCTTGCAAAAGGATGTGGGCATCGTCACTGAGGCCAAGCCAGTGAAACGTTCTACAACAAAAAAACTCCCTTCCACCTTAGCCGCCAATGGTGATCATCAAACCGCTTTACGTGATGTGGTGAAATACTACCACGAGACCTTAAAGCAAAGTCCCGAAGCTTTGGACTATCTGACTAAGCGTGGCATTGGTGATACCGAGTTGATCAACCGTTTTAGGTTAGGCTTTGCCAATCGCACCTTGGGTTATCAGCTACCGGAAAAACAGTTTAAAGCCGGTAAGGAAATCCGAGGTCAGTTACAGGAAATCGGTATCTTAAGAGAATCCGGCCATGAGCATTTTAATGGTTCGATTGTCGTGCCGATCTTTAACAATGAAGGTCATACTGTAGAAATCTATGGTCGTAAAATATTAGGCGCTCGCCTGCGAAAAGGCACCGCACAACACCTGTACTTACCGGGTGCTCATGCCGGTGTCTGGAATGCCGAAGGCTTAGAAGGACAAAAGGAAATCATCCTCTGTGAAGCCTTAATTGATGCGATGACCTTCTGGGTGAATGGCTATAAAAATGTGACAGCCAGCTATGGCACTTCCGGTTTTACGGCTGACCACTTAGTCGCCTTTAAAGCCTGTGGTGCTGAGCGTATCTTGATTGCTTATGATCGAGACGAAGCGGGAAATAATGCCGCCGATAAGTTAGCGAAGGAATTACAGAAAGAAGGCTTGGCTTGCTATCGCTTAAACTTCCCCAAAGGTATGGATGCTAATCAATATGCGTTGGAAGTTATGCCAGCCAGTAAAAGCCTGGGCATTGTTATCCGAAGTGCAGAATGGATGGGGGACGGAAAAGCCCCGGAGAGGCAGTTGGATATATCGTTATTGGTTAATGAGGCTGAAACAAACGAACCTATAAAAACAGAGGAAAAACCTTCTTCCTCGGCAACTGCTCCCTGCGTTGCTCTACCTCCTGCATCCATGCAGTCGTTAGCTGCTGATTCTTTACCACCTGTTAAACCTGAAACATTGCCACCCGCACAAGCCCTACCCGAAGCACCTAAAAATACCACCGATGCCAAAGTCACAGAAAAAGAAATCAGCTTCACCTTCGGTGAGAGAAAATACCGTGTTCGTGGTTTGGACAAAAACAAAAACTACGAAGTCCTTAAAATCAATCTCTTAGCTAACCACGATGAAAATTTACATGTAGATACCTTCGATATCTACAATGCGAAGCACCGCCAAAGCTTTATCAAGCTCACGGCCATTGAGCTGGCTCTGGAAGAAAACACCGTTAAAAAGGATGTGGGGAAAATCTTGTTAAAGCTAGAGGAGCTGCAAGAAAAACTGATTCAAGGCGCTATCGAAAAGCCCGAAGCCAAGCCGGTGTTAAGTGCAGACGAGCAAAGCGAAGCCCTTGAATTACTGCGTGACCCTGATTTATTAAACCGCATCTTATCCGACTTTAGCCGCTGTGGTGTGGTGGGTGAAGACACCAATAAGTTGGTGGGTTATCTTGCGGCAGGAAGCCGCAAACTAGACCGTCCTTTGGCGATCATTATCCAAAGCACCAGTGCTGCCGGTAAAAGTGTGTTAATGGATGCGATTCTTAACTTGATGCCCGAAAACGAACGGGTGCAATACTCTGCCATGACAGGGCAAAGCCTGTTTTACATGGGTGAAACCAATCTCAAAAATAAAATACTGGCGATAGCGGAAGAGGAAGGCGCAAGCAATGCGAGTTACGCCTTGAAGCTTCTTCAGTCGGAAGGTGTGATTACCATTGCAAGCACGGGTAAAGACGACAGCACCGGCGATTTAGTCACAAAGGAATACCGAGTAGAAGGGCCGGTGATGTTGTTTCTAACCACCACGGCCATCGACATTGATGAGGAATTATTAAACCGCTGTTTAGTGTTAACCGTGAATGAAAGCCGAGAACAAACCCAAGCGATCCATCGAGCGCAACGACAGCGGCGAACCTTAAAAGGATTGGAATCCAAGTTACAAAAAGAGCAACTGGTGAAGCTGCACAGAAACGCACAATCCTTACTGAAACCCTTAGCGATCATTAATCCCTACGCCGATCAGCTTACTTTTTTAGACGATAAAACCCGAACCCGCCGTGACCATGAAAAGTACTTAACCCTGATTGACAGCATTGCACTGCTGCACCAATACCAGCGTGAAACCAAAATCATCAATCACGGTGATAAAACACTGGAATATATCGAGGCCACGCTAAGCGATATAGAAACCGCCAATCGCCTAGCCCATGAGGTGCTGGGCCGAAGCTTGGATGAACTGCCCCCGCAAACCCGAAAGCTGTTAAAGCTGATTCAAAAAATGATGGAAAAAACCTGCAAGGAAAATGGCATAGACCAAAGTGATTACCGCTTTAGCCGTCGAGAAATACGAGAGGTTACGGGTTGGAGTGATAACCAATTAAAAGTGCATTGCACGCGATTAACCGAACTGGAATACCTGCTGATCCATAGCGGCCACCGTGGAAAATCTCTTCAATACGAACTGCTTTATGATAATGGAAAAAGTGAAGACCTTACCCACTTGATGGGCTTGATTGACAGTAAAACGCTCAAAAATAAGGGTTACGATGAAACCAAGTTGGGGCTAGATCAAACTAAGTTGGTGCCAAGTTGCCCCCAAGTTGTGGCCAAGTTGGACAAAGGGAAATCGTTACAAGCCATTAATGGTAAGGCTTTAAACGAAAGTGGATTGGAAATCTCAGAAAGTACTATAAGAGAGAAAAATAAAAATAAAAATAAAAATAAAAATGAATCGCATCGCACCGTAACCACGGTGTAATCAACAATGGACAACCAAAGCCTCACCTTCCTTAGCCGCTTGTATTTAGATTACCTCGACGTGATGCATTACTCAGATCGCACGATAGGCCACCGAGAAACCACGCTCTTACAGTTTACGGCATGGTGCGAAGAAAGAGGATTAACCCGCGCGAACGAGATTACAAAACCCATATTGGAAAGATACCGGCGACACCTTCACCACAGCCGTGATAAGCGTGGTAATCCTCTCAGTGCCAAAAACCAATTAGGTCGATTAATCCCGCTGCGAGGTTTTTTTAAATGGGCGACCCAACAAAATTACCTGCTCTACAATCCCGCCAGTGAATTGGAATTACCCAAAGTAGAAAAGCGTTTACCGAAAGCGACACTCTCACCTGATGAAGCGGAATTAATCTTAAGTCTACCCAATATCCACACCGAAGAAGGCTTACGAGACAGAGCCATACTCGAAGTGCTTTACAGTACTGGCGTAAGACGAATGGAAGTGGTGAATTTAAGCCGCGCCGATGTGCATGCAGACCGTGGCGTGTTAGCGGTACGACAAGGCAAAGGCAAAAAAGACCGGTTCGTACCGATTAGCGAAAGAGCTATCGAATGGTTAAAGAAATACTTAGATGAAGTGAGAATAGGCTTTGCTATCGAACCCGACCCACAAAATATATTCCTTGAGAAAAACGGCCAGCCAATTACACCCGACCGACTTAGCCGCTTGGTGACGAAGTACATCAAACAAGCCGACATTGGCAAGAGTGGAAGCTGCCACCTGTTCCGCCACACGGTGGCTACCTTGATGATGGATAACGGCGCAGACATCCGCTTTATCCAACAGATGCTCGGACATGCCAGCATCTTAACGACAGAGATATATACGCATGTGAGTATCGTTAAACTTAAGCAAGTCCATGAGTTGACCCACCCGACGATGCATCGACAGCGGCAGATTGAACGCGAACCGGAAGCAACCAAAGAAGTATTACTCTCGACCCTCGATGAAGAAAGTGAAGAAGAGCAAAGCTAAAAGATTAAAACCCTAAAAACTGTTTATGGGAGACATCAAACTTCTTCCTCCGCTTGTCACATGGCTTGCAAAAAAACCGCAAGCCAAAGCGCCAAGCTACCCCTGTACTAAACGGGAAGTTGGTCACTCCGTAAGAAGGTGGCTAATAATGGTGCGGCCCGTTCCTTCCAGTTGTTGTCATGCCCTTTGCAAAAACAAAAAGCGCAAAGGCCACGCCAACAACTTCCAGTCTCTAAGCGCGCAGCTTCTTCGGCCACGCCCTGCGCGCACCTCGCCCAACCTAGCCATTTATTTTTAGGGGTAAAAAGCACCCCTAAAAATAAATACCGTCGGTTGCCCCGCAGGCCAGAAAAGCGCTGGCCTGTTGCCCCCTAAAAAACACCAGGGGGCAAGTGCTTGCTATGTGTTGCGGCAAAGGGGAAAAACCGACCGTTGTAAGCGGGTTCTGCAAGTTACGTGCGGGTCAAGCTCGCGCTTCTTCCCGCCATCGTCCGCCGCACTTGAGTCCGTGCCACCTTGGAAGAACGTGAGAGCTGTCTGTCCTTCCATTATAACGCCGTGCTCGCACCGTCAAGGGCAAGGCAAGTCGCAAAGGGCGCGACCCTTGACGGTACTGCGCGCGGCGTTATGAGGAAGGACAAACAGCGCTCACTCAGAGTGTTGTATCAGCAAAAGGTAAACATCATGAATATTAAAATCCACCCAGAAGTGTTAAAAGAGCTGCAATATATGATTGAGCTGCACCAGGAACATGGAGCACCGGCGAAAATGGAGAGTGTTGAATCACTAGTAGGCTATGTACTGGCTAGCATTGCCGATGGGTCGCGCAGGCCGGGGGCTTGGGAGCGTCAGCTACTGGAAATGATGGGGTTAGTGGCCGAGAGTGGCGAGCACCAAAACTACCGAGGGCAGTACGGTAAATAAGGCTCAAAGCCGCGTCGCAGCGGCTTACTTTATCGCTGTAAGCCAGTTCCGCAAGTTACGTGCGGGTCTAGACCTTACTTCTTCCAGTCATCCGTTGCCGCACGTGTCCCCCTGCGGTAGCCACCTTGCGCAAAAAGCGCGCAAGCTGTCTATCCTCGGCGGATGCGCTTAAAAAGAAAAAGCGCGTCGGGGCAAAAAAGTTGTAAAATATAGACTGCGTCTGGTCGCAAGCTCTTTAACTCGTTGATGGCACTTGGAAAAATCCGAAGTTAGGTACGATGTTGTGTCGGGTGCATGCATCTGCACAAAAGGGGGGCTTTGGTGAGCGTTTCCAAAACATAACAGGTATGTCTGTTGAGGATTCAATATCTCTCTACAAATCTCAAACAGGTGAAGTGTTAACTGTTGATCAAGTTGAAAAAATGTTTACTAATTCTTCGTATGCTAAAGAGCAGTTAATGGCAAATAAAAATTTACATACGGTGTATAGGAATATTTTAAACTCTAATGCGCCCCAGACTGCGGCAGCAGCGGCTACTGCGGGCTACCAAAAGTTAGGTTTTTGGAAGAGTATATTTCATAATCCAATTGTGAATAGTAAGTGGGTCGGTCCTTCAGGACATATGGAAGGTGTTTACAATTCAAAAGGTAACATTGTGAATTCGAATAGCGTGAGAGGGACATTCAATTTCTTTGGTCCCAGTCAAGCGGGAGCGCATAAAGCTGCTGATGTTGACCCGTACTTCAAATGGGGTAATTAATTTATGAGGAAATCAATATTTTATGTTTTTTTCCTGTTTGCTTTGTTTAATTCTGCATGTGGGAATGGTGGCTCTGTGGATGATGAGTTTTATAGAAATAAAATGATTAAAAATTTAAACGTAGCGTCGGTTTGGCTTATTGAGGAAGGGCTTTATACGTTTAAAAAATCTGGGAAAAATGGCCTTCATCGTAAACTCGTTGACGAATGGGGGGTTCAGATATGGGTAGATCCTTGGATAGAATCAGAGCGCTATATTGATGGGTTTTGGATTAAAGCAAGAGGTATTAATCACGAGGTCATTAACTTCTATAGGAAAAAGCACCAAAATTTTATCTATGAATTTTGGGTTGTGAAGGTTGATGGGAAAGAGTGGGCAGATGTAAAGTCTAGAGCTGAATTTTATGTGGTAAAAACCGATACGGTGTATGGTAAACGAGAAATTCTAAAAACCAGTGACCAGTTTATTGAAGAGTATGAGGTAGATGGGGAAGATTCAATAAGATTCCCTCAAGATGACTTGCAGGTTTTATATGAATTGCAAGCATGGTTATACCCATCAAACTTTGAAAAATCAAAATTAAAGGATAAAAAGCTAATTATGGATAGTACTGGCAACATTGAGTATGAGCGCTAGGCTTGATGTTATTACTCATCTGTAAAAAGCCCTAGTTTAAAACCTAGGGCTTTTTAGTTTTTAGAGTTCGCAAGTCAATACCAAACATCCCTCCATAACCCTGACCTTCACAGGCGAATCAATCTCAAATCCCGCCTGAATTAACCAGTGACCTTTAAGGTGAATCTCACCGATGGGTGTGCGTTGGTGGCAGTTCTGGCTCAGTTGGTAGGAATGGTAAGACTCCCTAACTTTTAGCTGCCGTTGATGGATTTTAGTTTTGGACAAGCGTAAAGCTTGTGTATCATGCTCTGTAGTCATAGTAACCTCTGGTGTAGGTTGTTGTGATAGTTGGTCTTGGGTGTTAGCGCACCCTTGGCCAGCGCCTAATTAGTGCCAGCACGGAAACCCGTGTTTTTAGCTCAAGTGGAGAAGAACTGATCAACTGATGTTCTCCTGCTTCAATTTAAACGCGATTGAAGGAAGTTGATAGGGACCGCCCGGTCTTTATTAGGTTGTATATTGATCGATTCTGACTGCGATTCAGCAGCCTTTCCTAACACTTAATCTTTAGTGAAAATCATGATGTACGCAATTGATTTGAGTGGGGCTAGGCCGCTTGGCGACAAGGTTCACGCGGCCACTTTCGTTTCAACTTCTCGCGCTCTTTTTGTGTCAGTATCGCACCGATACGTTGCAAGTTACGGGCTAATACACCCAGCGCAACATAACGCTTAAACCCATCAATACCATGGTCAGGACAACGATCGAGGCCGTGCTGCTCCAACGCGTTAATGGCGGACTCCACTGCTGAATGTTGACGGCGCACTTTCCTATATGCCGGGGCATTGGTTTTTACTTTTTCTTTTGAGGAAATGTGTCCTTTTTTTGGAAGCACTACCTGATCTAAGTGCTGGGTTAACCCCGTCTGGTTAGCGGGGGAATGAAAACCTTTATCAAAGCTGCATGAATTGAGTGAAGGGAAATTCTCTTGCGTTTGTATCACCATCGATATTGCAACATCAACATCCTGGGTTTTTTCCATCACTTGATGATGTAAAATAAATTGATATTGATCTTCCATGATACAGACCTTTAGGCCTAACTCAACTAAGACTCCTGCTTTACCTTTGCTTATCCATTCAGTGTGCGGCTGAAATATAGAATAGATCTTTTCCTTGGCTGAAATAACTTCATCCTTTAAAACACGCCGCTCTATTTGGCCCATTAGAAGTTCAGCATAATCTTGAAAACCGCCTACTTTTTCAAGCTCCTCCTGTAAATGTGACCATGCTTGCGGGGATAGATGTTGGCTTGTCTCTTCTAGGTGTCCAATGCTGCTTTGTACTTTTTCAAAATATTGACGCGCAAGTTGAAGATACCGTTTATGTGCCTTTTTCTTTTTCTCTTCGGCATTGGCTTGACGCGATCGATTGCTCTTTTGGGCTTTTCTCCAATGCGCTTTCAAACGCTTTAAGTTGTAAGCCGATTGCCGCCATCCCGTTATAGTGTGCAGTAGGCAAAGCTGCGTTGTTAGAAGAATGGATTTTCTCGTTGCATCCCATAACATGCCTGTATCTGTAGGATATTCGACGTGGGTCTCAACAACGAATGAGTCACAACGAGCTAAGAGCACATCATCGTCGTCTTTTTTTTTAACAAGGCCATGTCCTGCTTTTACGACAAGCACATTAATTTCCTTAAGCATCTCTTCAGTTAGTAACGCAACATTATCTCTTAAGGTTTGCAAACCATACAAATATTCATCTTGCCAACCGCCATGGCCTAGCATCGCACGAATCGTTTTATGTTCATTGGCTAAGTCATGGAGCCGATCATAATCGCAGTTTAAACCTAAGCGTAAAGTACCCAAAACCAGCAGCACCCATAAATCCATACCGGGGCGACCGTTCTCAAAATCGATCTCAACACCAATATGGTGTTGAAGCACATCAAAGACAGCGTCGCGTGTTGCTGGACAGCCATAGATAAATTGTAGGCCGCGAAGGATCTGGGGGATGTCATCTCGTGAACGTGAATTAAATTTAATCTCTTCGATTGGAGTGGCGCCTAATTCAAGTTGTGGATTAAATAACTGTCGCATGAGAAGCTCTTTTTACCGAAGTTTGAAGGGTGAAAATAGGAGTAACCTTTAAAACATGGGCTATTCTAACATCAGCTTTGTTCAATGCCTAAAGCTTCGCACGGCTTTATTCGCATAGGGTGTTATTTCTTATAGCTTTTTTTATTTATCGTGCCGGCACTAAATAGTATTTGATGGGCGAGTCAAGTGCTAAGATGGGCGAACGATCGTCAAATTAACGCTTAGAATAACCGATAGAAAGGAAATAAATAATGAAAGTATCATTTGCGAAAATGTCAGAGAGTACTGCCGAAGATTGGGGCATTATTATGCAAGAGCAAAAGGCTTTTGTGTCTAAACTGCCTGATCGCATTATCTCGCACCTGGAGTTATTAAGGGGAGATTACGGTGGCTTTCCCGTGGACCGTTTTGAGCATAGTTTGCAAACTGCCCATTCGGCGGCGGAGGGGGGTGAGGACGAAGAATATATCGTTTGTGCGCTATTACATGATATTGGGGATACCCTGGGTAGTACCAATCATCCCGATGTTGCGGCTGCTATTTTGCAGCCCTTTGTTTCTGAAGCGAATCATTGGATGGTGAAACACCATGGGATATTCCAGGGATATAATTTCTTCCACTATCTCGGATTAGATCGCAATATGCGGGAGAATTATAGAGACAGCGAGCACTTTGAGAGAACGGAGAGGTTTATTACGAAGTATGATGATCCCGCGTTTGATGAGAAAGCAAAAAAAATCCCGTTATCACTATTTGAACCCATGGTAAGAAACGTATTTTGCAAGCCTAAGAACAGCCTATACAAGGACGCTTTTGATGCGGATTAGCTATTCGGATAAATAGAGAATCTTGCCTATATCTTGTCGCGCCTTGCTTTAGCTGTTGTAGCTATTATTCTGGGCGAGTGTAGTGACGCTAAATCCGTAAGTGTACCTAAGTGATTGGTAAATAAATTGTTNCTATCTCACTACCCAATCCAATCGGAACCCGGGGGCTAACCTTGCGCGACACCACGTAAAGTATGGTTTACGAAACACGATCCGTTGGTGTTCCGATCAAATTAGTTGGTTTTTTCTGTGCTAGTCTCAAGTATAAGAGTTGATCTTTTTAGCTATCATCTCTACGTCCTTATATGGATGAAAATAAACGGGGTCTTTCTTTGCGCAAGATTATACGGCGTTTCGGTTGTCAGAAACTGTGCTGATGAGATTGTGGTGATAGGGACNCAAACACAAGGCAAGTTGGTTCGACACAGAGACAAAACAATGAATAAATTTACGCTATTTCTCAGTACGCTCGTTTTCACTTTATCCTCACTGGTTTNNGCNGGTNATGGTGTATCCCCTCTCAAAATCGAAGGTGCTACGACAGTCTCTGCGATGCAGGCAAAAGCGCTATTTGATGGTGGGGCGTTTTTCGTCGACGTGCGTAAAGATAAAGATTGGGACGCTGGCAGGATACCGGATGCTATTCATCTTAATATAAAAACCATTTTCAATGAAATGAACCTCCTTAAAGAGTTAAAAAAGGAAGACAAGGTGGTTATGTACTGCAATGGTGAAAAATGCATGCGCAGTTCGAACGCGACGAAGTTAGCGGTNGATTGGGGCTTCACCAATGTTCACTACTTTAGGGATGGGCTGCCTGGGTGGAAAGCTTCGAGCTATCCGGTAGAGTAAATTACNGGNNTAGANCTGNCTNGGNANTNNTGNATCTATGACGCTTAAAGCGCGAATTCTNNTGATGTCTTTCTTGACGTCACTGTTGGCCTGTTCGGTTCTGGGTGTCACTGCCTTTAGATCCCTTCAGGCTGCGGATGCTAATTTTGAACGNTCAGNCCTTTCCGCAAAATCAATTCTTTGGCAGAAAATTCTGTCGGTCCAGTANGGAAAAATGGATGCCAGTACCTCNNCACTCATTCGTGATCGNGANTTCAAAAAAGCGCTATCGAGACAAGATAAAGAANCGTTGGCGGAAAACGTAATCACCAGTTACCGTCTTTTAAGCGCGTCGAATATTCTGAGTTTTTTNCAGGTGACGGCGGATGAGAATACAGTCCTGTTTTCCACACCAAATGAGTTTGTCGGTCGAACTAAAAAAAGACTCTCTTTAATCGCCATTGAAGAAGGGAAAATTCAGCATGGTATTGAGGTGGATGACGATGGACAGCTGCTGGCCATTGTCGCTTTTCCTGTGCAAAAAAGAGGGAGAGCAATTGGAGCAGGGATTTTTGGTCTTAGCCTGCAAGTAGTCATCGACGATTTTAAATTGAGTGATCGCTCTGAGGTATTCATCTTTGATAGTAGTGGTGTATTGCGGCATTCCACGGAGAATGAGCACTTTACGGATTTTGATTTTGAACTGCCGGATTTGGGAGATTCTCGAACCAGTCAAGTTAATATTCAAGACCGTTATTTTTATGCTACCAAACAACCACTACTCAATTATGAGGGGATAAGTGTTGGTTACATCGTCACTGCTAAAGAAAATACTGAAGAATATCTCGCACAATCTGCTACAAACCGAATTGCATTGGTCATTTTTGTGGTCAGTATAGTCGTTATCTTTTTAGCGAGTCGTCGATTCCTTCGTAAAGCTTTTCAGCCTCTAGAAACAGCGATTGCGGTTACGGCCAGTATAGCCAGAGGTGATCTATCCGCGAAAGTTGAAGTACGTGGGACTGATGAAACAGCTCAACTACTGTCTGCGATCGAGACAATGTTAAATAATTTACAAGGCATGGTGTCTCGTATTTCTGATACCAGTGAGGTAATAGCTGGCTCTTCAGCGCTGTTAACTGACATTACGGATAAGACGAATCGGGATATAGCCCGCCAGAAGGACAATACCACTCAAGTTGCTGCTGCAATTNAGCAAATGGCCGTAACAGTAAGGCATGTAGAAGAGTTTGCTGTATTGACAGCGGATGAATCACAAGCGGTGACAACNAAAGCGGTGGAGGGCAAAGTACTTGTTGTGNGCACCAAAAAAGTGATTACTGATCTAGCCGTTGAAATAGGTACTGTTAGTAAAGCCATTGAGAAAGTCGTTGCTGATACTCGTGATATTGGTAGCATTCTGGAGAGCATAAAGAGTATCGCAGATCAAACTAATCTCCTGGCTCTGAATGCGGCCATTGAAGCAGCGCGCGCCGGAGAGCAGGGGCGAGGGTTTGCTGTCGTTGCCGANGAAGTACGTAGCTTGGCTGCTAGAACTCAGGCGTCTACTGAAGAAATTCAAGCCCTATTTTTGAAATTACGAGAGGGAACCGACGAAGTGATTAGCGTCATGGACAGAGGCGCGAGTTATGTGACAAAAAATATCGATCTTATCGATGAAGTCAGCGCATCATTGGATTCCATCGTTAAATCCGTTATGAAAATAAATGAAGGGAATATGCAGGTTGCCTCTGCGAGTACAGAGCAATCTGCCTGTGTCGATGAAATTTCTCGTAGTGTGAATAATATCCAAGAAGTGGCAGGACTAATCTTNGATGATGCCATTNGTATAACGNATGCCAGTACCGAACTCTCATCTGTCTCCAAGGAATTAGATCAAGCGATCGACCAATTCCATCTGTAGTGTCTTCTGTACTATCTTCTCTAGTTCTTCTCTAGCTCTTCTCTAGCTCTTCTCTAGCTCTTCTCTAGCTCTTCCATGCTTTCTGTTTTCGAAAAATTGCCATGATGTGGGAAACACCTTAGAATGGCGCGACATTTTAGTAGCAGAAGATAGAGATTAATAACGATGATTACAGTACCTGAAGACATTCCACAAAAAGTTTTCGACAACCTTATAGAGCAGCAATTCCAGCATATCTTTCCTCATTTTACGATGGAGTTGGTGCAGGACTTGATGAAGTCGGTACAGGAATTACTGGCCTTGATGCAAGAGCTTGGGTTGGAAATTGACGTGATGCTTGAAGACTTTCAGTTACGTAAAACTAAGATAGTGATAGAGGGTGATAGAGTTATTTATCAAATGCCCGCAGCAAATCTAACCACCTTTTGGGTGGTTGAGCAGGATAATTATAAAATCAATAAGTTTGAGCATAAGGTTAATTGGTTGTGGGTGCTGGCTAATCTACCTAAAGTGTTAAAGTATAGAAAACTATTTAAACCGGCTCAAACTGATAAAGAAATAACGCCCTTGTTTTCACGTTTTATGACGACGCTCAATATCGAACAAAACCCGCAAAATTCTAGGCTTGTAATCGCTACGTTGCTAACACTGTTGGCTGGATTAATAGCCGGGGCATTTTTTCTATAAGTGGTCACATATCACTGTCGCTATTACCGTTAATTCAAGTAAAGAAATAGCGGTAATAGCGACCAAATTAGTTTTTACCACTACTTCCCCCGCATTATTAGAGCCGTGAAACTGAATCGAGCAATCATCAGAAGTTAATCTAAATATGTTTCCTTAGGTAATAAAAATATATCGCAGATGATAGAACAGTGATGAAAACTGTTTTATTGGCCCATCCTAACCTGTAATTCGATTGACTGGTTGACTACCGATTCTATAATAAACCCAGGTCTGCTTATATGACGAAACATATTCTTAGCCGTTGTTTATCGTCTTTTTAGTACCATAAAACAGGAGAATTATAATGGCGCTAGTAAACAGAAAGATTGGTTATGATGAAGTAGAAACGCGAGATCTAAAGTTTCAGATGGACGGTTCAAAAGTGAGTAAGTATTGGTTCAATGACGACCCTTGGAACACGCTCTTTATGAGTGCCATTTTAGCCGCTGTTCCAGATGGTGAGCGCTGGGTCATGCAGTCTGCGAGAAAGCAGTTAGAAAAGTTAACTGACCCGGCCATCCGTAAGGCTGGCATTGAATTTATCCATCAAGAGAGAATTCATGCGCGTGAGCATGATGTAATGAATAAGGCTTGTATAGAACACGGTATCCCTTTGGATGATATCGAGAACACGTTTAAAAAAGTACGCATGTTTNTGCAAAAAAATCTCAGCATTTCTGTACAAGGTGCGCTGGCGGCTTCTTTTGAGCATTTTACCGCGACAATGTCTTCTGTTCTGCTAGAACACCCTGAATCATTTAAAGACACTAATCCAGAACTACTGGGTATGTTGTATTGGCACTTTGTGGAAGAGACTGAGCATAAATCTGTNAGCTTTGATGTGTTTANCGATGCGGCGGGTGGTGGCACCAAGGCNTACNTGATCAGGGTTGCCTCNATGGCNTCNGCGGCAATAGCAGGCGC
>JAESQG010000081.1 GCA_016765265.1 Pseudomonadales bacterium
GCAGCGTATTCAACTGGATAAAACTAGCTGGCTACGCAACGCTACAGAGTTTGAAAGAATTTACGTTGGTCGGTTTGGCAAAGCGCGGAGAAGAAAAGAGCTTGCCAATACCGGCTGATCTTCTCTGTCCTTATTTATTTTCCCCTTGAAATAAATCTATTCGTGACCATAACCTCACCTGAATATCGCTTTCCTGAAGAATGATGATCGTGTTGCTTATTCTTGTCTTGTCGAAAAACAGACAGAGGGACAACAGACAGAGGGACAGTCACTCTTAAAAAGGGTCGCCAACTTTTTCGCTCTAATTTAGATGGTTTTCTTTAAGTAAAAATTTATGTTTGTACGAAGTGCATGTCCAAGTATTTCATCCCAGTATTTCCATCCGAAGTGCATGTCCCAGTATTTTACTACGACAACAACCTGGATAATTGAAATTCAACGCCAAGACTGGGGGAAAAACAGAAAATAAGTTGACACAATCAGAGCCTGTGATAGTATCTACATTGTAGATACTATATTGGAAGTGGACGATATGCAATTAGAAATTCAAAAGTGGGGCAATAGCGCTGCGGTTCGCCTCAATAAAACACTATTAGAGCAGCTCTCAAGTGGTATTGGCGATAAGTTTGAAGTGGAAGTCATCGATGGTGGACTCTTTTTGAAGCCTTTACAAGATCAACCTGAGTACGATCTTGATGAACTACTTGCCACTTGCACTAAAAAGAATACTCGGCTTGATGATGAAGATCTGAAGTGGCTCAACGACGGCCCGCAAGGCAAGGAGATTTGGTAGGTTTATGCCTAAGAGATATGTACCAAAGCGCGGTGATATCGTCTTTACCAACTTCGATCCCTCGGCAGGCCACGAACAAGCAATGAGGCGCCCGGCACTCGTCTTGTCCCCTCAAGTCTTTAATAAGAAAATGGCGTTGTCTCTTGTTGCACCAATAACTTCAAAGGTTAAAGGTCACGGTTTCGAAGTCTTATTAGACGAGACAACTACACAAGGGGCTATACTTTGCCACCAAATAAAGATGATGGACTTTGATAAGAGAGGGGTTAAATTCATTGAAGAAGCCTCAGTATCGATTATGCAAGAGGTGTTGGCAAAAGTTCGTCTTCTAGTTAGTTAGTTCTATAACCCTTATGCTCAATTTATTTACCATTACTGAATTCATCCACAACTCTTTGCCCCCGGAATTCAGATAAATCGTGATCTGGTCTCTCCAGATATCTCCGAGTATATGTAAATTCCCAATAAGGTTTTGCAGCCTTATTTGCGTAGTCGATGTTTTTTTACGATGCCGACCTTTCAAGGAGATCATGAATTGCACTGTTCTGTCGGATTTGTAAATGTCAGATTGACACATCACAAACTGATAGTTCAGGATGCAATGGAACCCACTTTTATAAGGATAACAAGAGGTCCTTTAAAATGAATGAATCACCCCCCATGAACGAAATTCAACAGCTCGAAAAAGAGATCTACGAGCGGGTACAAAAGCTCGAAGTTTTACGCAAGGAATCAACGCCTACACCGATAAAAAACTACCTCTTCCAAGACCTCAATGGAGAGGTTGCTCTACGAGAACTTTTTGCGGGAAAAAACACATTATTTGTTATTCATAATATGGGACAAGGTTGTCGTTGGTGTACCTTATGGGCGGATGGCTTAAATGGGTTTCTACCGCATTTGGAAAGTGACTTTTCAGTGGTGCTTCTGTCGAAGGATACCCCTGAGGTTCAGCGTAAAATTGCTTTGTCGAGACAGTGGCGTTTTCGTATGGCGTCACACGGTGGGGGAGATTATATTTCAGAGCAGAGTGTTGTGAGCGGTGAGAGCAATATGCCGGGTATTGTTTGTTATCAGTTGCAAGACGATAAAGTTGTTAAAAAGAATTCCAGTGTATTTGGCCCCAGAGATTTATTTTGTCCGCAATGGCATATTTTGAGTTTAGCCGGCCTTAGTCCCAGCGATTGGACACCGCAATTTAATTATTGGCAGCGTCCTGGTCAGATGGATGATGGTGGTGAAAATCTAAATTAGAAGATGCACTTTTTCAAAACTCCACTCGAAAATTTCGGCAAATGATTTTCTCAGTTTATTTTTATCGCTATAAATCAACTTCATCATCCTAGACACTTTGAGCTCATCGCTATTCGCACCACATAAAAAGATCAGTGAGTATCAATGTTTCGTCATGCCATAAGTCACAGATCAATACTTGACCTCTCAAGCACTAAGCAAACACTCTAATCCACTAGATGCAAAATATAAAGAGGATTTCAGATTAGCTACTATACTAATTCCCCAATAATTATCTTTAATGGAAGAGTGTAAGTACTCGTCATGCAAATATTTAACACTGGTATACGTTTTCGCTCACAAGTAGGCATTGGCCTTATCATTATGTTCATGGTCCTGGTATTGACGATATTAAGCCTCGCCGTGGCTAAAATAAGTGTTAACAAACTGACCTCTTTCAAACAATCCTCAGATGCCGATAGCTTGGCTGTCGCTAAAGATGCGCTAATTGCATACGCTTTGGTACAAGCAAGAGCGGGTAATAATTACTCCCCGCGTCTGCCCTGCCCCGACATTAATCTTCCTGGTACCGCCGGATATGGGGTTGCTGATTCGGCGAGTTGCGGTACTTCATCCACCATATCTATAGGCTACCTGCCCTGGCAGACTCTAGGTATCTCGGAGCAAGTTGATTCTGATTCTGTGCCCATCTGGTATGTACTTGCAGGATCATTTAAAAATCTCAGCGGAACCAATCCCGCGCTAAATACCGATACTTTAGGTGGCCTCACCACGCAAGGTTATACGGATGATGTGGTAGCCTATGTGGTGGCACCCCATGCAATAGTCTCTTCGCAAACACGCCCTAATGTCACTACATCTAATTACCTGGAAGGTGAAAACGCAGATGGTGATAGCGTTTTCTTACAAGCGATCAAATCAGACACCTTTAACGATACGATACTCTCTATACGACAAGACGAGATCACAGAGCTACTTGAAGATAATGATATTGGTCCCGACATTCTCACCATTGTAGGTGATGCGCTTACCGTTTATTTTACGGATAATAATTATTATCCTTTTACTGCAGCCATTAATTCTACTAATGGTAATTGTATGAATAATAGAACGGCCGGATTACTGCCCGTCAATCTAGGCGCTTGTACAGGCGTTGATTTTTCAGATTATTTGCCAACCTGGTTTGAGGATAACGAATGGTGGAAAATGATTTATTACGAAGTGGATTCTGAGTGTGCTGGACCCGACAGCGATTGTGATGCTGCGACCTTAAGTATCACCTTGGATGCTGGCACTGCCCAACAGCTCATTTTAGCATATGCAGGAAGAAGCTTGAGCGGACAAGCGAGAGGTGCCACTGCTAATGACGACGACTTCTTGGAGGATCCAGATACCAGTACGGCACTGATCAATGAAAATACCAATGGTGATTCCGCTTATGAAGTACCATCCGCTGCGGCTAATAGTAACGACGCTTTTTTAGTCATAACTAATGCAACCACGCCAGGTGGAGGAGATGGTAAAGACGGTAACGACAATAAAGGTAAGGGTAAAAGCTGAGATGTACAGAACATCAGCTCAGCCAAAAATCAAATTTACTCAAGACACCTTCGCCCTTAGCGCAGCAATAACAATTTTCACCAGCGCATTTTTATTATTTCAAGTCCAACCTATCATCTCCAAAGTCATTCTCCCCTGGTTTGGTGGTAGTCCTATGGTTTGGAGCACCTGTCTTTTATTTTTTCAGTCGGTACTACTGCTAGGTTATGGATATGCGCATGTATTAACAAAACTGGCTCCTAACAGACAAGCGGGCATACATATTATTTTGTTGGTACTGGCTTGTGGTTTTCTACCTATCACTCCCGAAACCTTATGGCAGCCCCAAGGAGATTCTTCCCCAACTTGGCATATTTTAAGGCTCTTGACGGCTCATGTGGGCCTACCGTATTTTCTGTTATCCGCAACGGCACCTCTAGTACAAGTATGGTACAGCAGGGTATATCAAGATCGGTCGCCCTACCGCCTGTACGCGCTTTCCAATTTTAGTTCAATGCTCGCATTGCTGAGCTATCCCTTTATTGTGGAGCCCCTGCTGGATGCACCGACCCAAGGATACTATTGGTCATTGGCGTTTCTGCCCTTCGCTATTTTTATCTCTTACCTTGCTATACGAATGATGCGTTCAATAGGCATATCTAATACCCATATCTCATCATACGATAGTCACCTACACGACAGTCACCTACACGACAGTCACCTACACGACAGTCACCTACACAAAGATAAGCTATCTGACTTTCCCCCGCATTTTAAGCAAAAAATTCTCTGGCTTTTGCTACCTGCGTGCGCATCACTGACACTGCTGGCCATCACCAATCATTTATCGCAGGACGTGGCAGTGATTCCATTTCTATGGATCGTGCCGCTGTGTTTGTATTTGCTCTCGTTTATCTTATGTTTTGACAACCCTCGCTGGTATCGACGAGGTATCATAAGCGCCGCGACGGTGCTACTGACATTGATACTCAGTATCATTTCATTGGGAGAGGTCCCCTTCTTAGACACCTCTGATTATTTTCACATACCCGATCTCTCATGGAACTTACGTTTTGAATTTGGCATTTATATCAGCCTACTATTTCTTGTGTGTATGCTCTGCCATGGCGAGTTGACTCGGCAGAAGCCCTCCCCTGCCCACCTGTCCTCTTTTTATCTCTTTATGTCTGCGGGCAGTGCAATGGGAGCTGCTTTTGTTTGTTTAATTTGTCCTTTAATATTTTCAACCTATATGGAATTACCTATTGGATTAGTCAGCGCCTTTATCATTTCATTAATCGTTCTCAGGGATCTTTGGACTCGTTTTATGCAGCATCGATCATCTTGGTTAGGAGTAATCCCCCTCAGCATGGCCTTGTTTAGTTTTATCATTGTAGCCAGAGGACAAAGCTCAATGGTAGAACCCGGNAATATTACCAGTGAACGAAGCTTTTACGGTGTGCTCNGTGTGGATGATCTGGGCGTCGGCNGCCCCTACAACTATCGTCGTACACTTTATCACGGGCGNATACTCCANGGAATGCANGTGAGAGTTGCNGGTANGGAGANNGTGCCAACCAAATATTTTTCAGAAAATAGTGGTATCGGTATTACAATGCGGCATTATGTTGCCGAGGGCTCAACTGTGTCAGCTCCCCGTCGGGTGGGTATTGTTGGTTTAGGGATAGGGAGTCTTCTGGGCTATAGTCGGTCCCAAGATATTTATCGTTTTTATGAGATAAATGCTCAAGTGATAGAGCTGGCGAAAAAGTACTTTTCTTTTATACAAACATCACCGGCTAAGTTAGATATCGTTCTGGGTGACGCAAGACTTTCTCTCGCAAAAGAAGTACCGCAAAATTTTGATATATTGGTTTTAGATGCGTTTAGCGGTGATGCCATCCCGATACACCTACTCACTGTTGAAGCTTTTGACCTCTACCTACACCACCTTCGCGACGGAGGCGTGATAGCAATGCATCTGAGTAACCGTCATTTAGATTTATCTCCCATCGCAGCTGGACTAGCAGANCGCAACCAAATGAAGGNTATGGAAGTTTATCTGCCGGATACNGGGCATCGATTCGACACCACATCCACATGGGTACTTATTACTAACAATAANACTTTTATTAATAATCCAGCNGTNCAAGATGCNGCCGCTCTTGGGCGTAAACAGTTTGACCCCGTACGACCGTGGACNGATCAGTATAGTAGCTTGTTAGATGTTATCCCCTAAAACCGTTTACGATAACTCATCTCAACAATTGTGATATCTAAATTTAGTTTCGTATCGAGCCCTGCTGTGGGATTGTAGAGAAAGTTTTGTAGCCGAGTATCATTGCCATTAGTACTAGACCCCGTTTCGATAAAATCTTCATATTTGATTTGAAAAAATGCGAAATCGAAGGAACGTTTCTTTGATAGGTTATAGCTAAACCCTACGGCAATAACATCAAAATCCCCTAGCGGAACCAAGAAGTCTTTTTTGTCATCGGGAATGCCCGTCTTTCTCGGCTCGTAGCCAAGTCGCAGGCTCAATTTTGGATTGTATTGATATTCAAATCCAATNCCCCAATTTACNGTNTCTNNATANCCTCTTGGGACCACAAGNTTNCTNGNATTCGCTCCCTCAANTCCNANAAGATCAAGNANNACGAGTAGACCTATATTCTTNCCNAAATCAAATGTAAAGCTCTCCCATTTACTTGTCTCTGTCCATTTGACGTCAATATTCACCTTTAATCTGGGCAGTGCCTGAAGNCTGAGCCCCAGAGCGAAATGTTGTGGATTGATCAATTCCAACATTCCTTGTTCTCTAATCACACCATCTTCGGGAATGTCTATCGCATCTCGAATTAACATTTCCATAAAATCAGTTGAGCCAAAAGGTGTAGACTCCCTGATTCCTGTTATCCAAGGATTGAAATTGCTGGATAGCCCTAAAGCNACGTCNCCTNNTAAAGTGTCCTTAGCCTCACTTTGGTATGCCATCCCAAAGGTGAGCCAGTCGGTCACATCCCACAATACACCCAAATTATATGTGGCCGAAGCCAGTTTTTCAACGCCTATAGATACTTCAAAAATNGTTTTAAAGGGGTCGAGTCTATCAGCACACAGGTTTAANTCAGGAANGTTCAGTACATAACGATCCGCCTCTGTGCGTCCACACACTTGATCGGTAAGTTGAGTGAGCTCTTGTACCAACAGACTGGGTGATCTAAAGGGCAAGACCACGCCCACCCCAACGTATGACAGTCCTACGCTAGCACCAATGGAAATCCTTTCTGTAAGCTGATAGCCCACGGATGGGGATAGATAGGTAATGCGCGATACACTAAAGTTCTCTCCATAGACGATTCCGGGATCATCTTCTTTTCGCGTCATACCAAAAATCATAGGGGCGTAGACAGCGTTGGCAAAGGTGAATTTTGATCCCTTACGATTGTAGGAAATACCGCCGAGAGGGGCCAACAAAACCGGTAAATCTGTATGGCCGCTCCCCGGTAAATAAACAGCAAACTTATCGATAGTGGATGACTTGTCAGCGAGTGGATCAAAAAATCCCTTGGCTTCGTTATTGTCTTTGAACTCTTGGCTATTCGACTGAAATTCGCCAGTAAGGGAAGCATCGCCTGCTATCAATTTTAATTCATATTGACGACCCTTGAGACGCGTTAAACCCGCTGGATTGAAGTGGATCGAATCAATACCGGGCGGATCTGCGGTGACCGCATTGCCTAGCGATATTGCTTTGGCATTACCGATTAATAGGTTTTGAAATAATTGGGCGTGACTTATGTTACACGCCAAAAATAAAGAAGAGATAAGTGCATATTTTATTATTTTTTGCATACCGTTATTCCCTTACAGTTCTGCATCATGGGTGCTTCGACAAACAACTTTAGTTTCGAAACAAAACTTAAGTTGTTACAGGTTTTAGCGTGACGATGATTAACTTCGCATCTGAAAATATTTTATTAAAGAAATATTTTAGCGATTAGCTCCGTCTATACAGCGTATACTCTGGTGCCCTCTACGTGATGTATACAATCGGAGTTAGCCTCTCATCCAGTTTTTAGTATTTTTATATCGTTTAACGCTTACTTTTAAGTAAGAGTATGTAATAAATGAATTTAGTTTTTAATTATTGTAATAATTCAGCGTTAGTGCTGCACTATAACTTGAGCCAAAAACAACTTGAGCCAAAAACGAGCCACGTATCGGACAGTTCACCTCTGATTGCTGACTGATAAAGCCAAACGTTTCAGTTAATGTGCAGAAATTAACGAAAGCATCAAGGACATTTTTATATCAAGATGCCATATCGATTTTATTATTTGATGCCAGTCATTACTCATACTACTTCAAGTGAAATGTGTCAACTATCCCTTACCTATGTTTAGGTAAATTCACCCTTAGGGTAGAAACTAAATTTTACGGCTGTATTTTTATCGCTACAGGTTTTTACGACTACAGATTTTCACAAATACACGTTTTCATAACCACATTAATGAATGAAAGAGATTCTTGAAAAAGATTTCTTTTATTTTTTTGGCTCTTCAGTAGTATCTGTGGGTAAAACAGTGACTCATCAGGGGCTCCGCCCCTAAGCCGAGAGGCTAACCCC
>JAESQG010000082.1 GCA_016765265.1 Pseudomonadales bacterium
TAGCGATCACCCTCAATCACGCTATGATATTCTTACTGCCGAACCGGAGGTGAGAATTACTACTCGACTATCTAACACGCTGGTGGAACGGCTTACTCATGCCCATGAAACCTCCGCTCAGTTATACCAGCCTTGTTATGAAAGCGCAGACGATCCCATATCCATTATCGAGACAGAGTTTGAAGATTGGAAATCGCGGTTAGCGCCGCAGATAGCATCTCTTGAGACACAAAATGTGGCCGAGATTCTACCGGGGCTCTTTGGATATTTTGGCTATGATCTAGGGCGACGATTTGAGATTATTCCTGAGACCGCCGAAAGAGACATTGATATCCCCGATCTGGCCTGCGGTTTCTATAGTTGGATTATAATTGTGGATCATCAGAGGAAACGTTCGCAGATCATCAACATATCCACCGCTCAAGATAATAAATGGTTGCTCGATTTACTCAGCAAAAATCCAGTGAAACCAAGTTCGTTTCAACTAAACCAGTTTCACCGAATAACAGACTGGGAATCTAATTTGCCCAAAAAGCTTTATCACGAAGCATTTGAAAAAATAAAGTCGTATATTGAGCAAGGTGATTGTTATCAAATAAATTTAACTCACCGATTAAGCAGTACCTTCGAAGGAGATCCCTGGTTAGCCTACAAACAATTAAGACAGACAAACCCAAACCCTTTTTCCGCCTATATTGACTTAGGTAGTCACCAAATAATGAGTTTTTCCCCCGAACAATTTATTCGGGTGGCAGATAAAATGGCCCAAACTCGTCCTATCAAGGGCACTCTGCCTAGAGATGATAACCCGACCACAGATACGCAACTTGCAGAGCAGTTAAGTCGAAGTGAAAAAAATCGCGCCGAAAATTTAATGATTGTAGACCTGCTCCGCAATGACTTTAGTAAACACTGCCTACCCCAGTCAGTCAGAGTACCCGCCCTATTTGATCTAGAGAGCTTCCCTACGGTTCACCATTTAGTGAGTACCGTAGTGGGGGAATTGGCACCATCCCAGTCGGCATTGCAGCTACTCAAGTCCTGTTTTCCTGGCGGCTCTATTACAGGAGCCCCTAAAATAAGAGCCATGGAGATCATTGAAGAGATAGAANCCCATCGAAGNTCTATCTATTGCGGTTCGATTCTNTANCTGGATGTNGCNGGGCGNTTGGATAGCAACATCACCATTCGTACNCTNTTGTGCCATANNGNCANNATTTATTGTTGGGCAGGCGGCGGCATTGTTNCCGATTCNGAATGCGATGANGAATATCANGAGACTTTTGATAAAATCAAAGGNCTCCTAAANGGANTGGATTAAGNCNTTAAATCAATTTTTACTATAGTTTTATATCGCGAANNCTGGCTTTAACAAACTCNACTTTGAGCTCATCATAGTTNTTCGCTACNGGAAATTGTGGAAATTCATCGATGACGTTTTGTGGTGGACAGAACAGAATTCCGGCCTCTGCCTCGCTTAGCATAGTTGTATCATTGTACGAATCGCCCGTCGCAATACAGCGGTATTTAAGGCTATGAAAAGCTTTTACAGATTGCCGTTTCGGGTCTTCTTGNCGCAGGATATAGTCCTCTATNTTNCCGTTCTCTGCCACCTTAAGNTTNTGGCAGAATAAAGTAGGCCAACCCAACTGGCGCATAAAGGGCTCAGCAAACTCATAAAAAGTGTCCGATAATATGACNACCTGAAAGCGTTTNTTGAGCCAATCCACCATTTCCAGCGCACCCTCCATGGGCGTCAACTCAGAAATAACCGCCTGAATTTCCTTTAAGGCCAAGATTNTGCTTAGCAAGCACACTCAAGCGCATTCGCATTAATTCATCATAAACNGGGATATCNCGGGTGGTAGCCCTCAGCTCTTCGATACCCGTTTTTTCAGAGAATTTAATCCAAACTTCGGGAATTAAAACCCCTTCTAGATCAAGACAGGCGATTTCCACAAGCTAACTCCTTTAATCATCTACATCTGTATTTCACAGTTACGTCTGTATTANACAGTTACGTCTGTNTTACTCAACATCGACATCATTTTATATCGGTGTTCCTAAAAACACACAGACTTTATGCATTCCGATCGAACATTGCAAACATGACACGCGTCAGTCATAAAACAAGGCCATCTTAAAGAGAACGATCTACAACTAAGGACCATTTTATTTTCAANTGCTANNGCTCTGTACATGAAGGANTTTACCGTTCAATAGGATCTTATAGCCAGACGCTATAAAACTATAATCAGGTAATCTTTTTGAGCCTTGATAAAGTCTGTTACACTACACGCCCTGACCAAGCTGTTGTGCAAATAATGACCTTAAAGCGCGCTAGATGGCTGAACAGTCACCTAAATCAAGAATATATCAACACTTTCTATAGCGAACTAACGTTGACAGAAAGCAAATTACAATCGAGGATAATTTAATGAGTGTAACAGAAGAGACAGTACTGGAATGGGCGAAGGATTATGCAGATAAAAGTCCCAGTGAAATTTTGGAATTAGCCTTAGAAAATTTCGATAATTTAGCTATCTCCTTTAGCGGTGCCGAAGACGTTGTGCTGGTAGACATGGCAGCAAAACTAAAAAAGGACATCCGCGTATTTACACTCGATACTGGCCGACTTCACCCCGAGACCTATCGCTTTTTGGATAAAGTCCGTGACAAATACGGTATCAATGTCGAAGTCACTTTCCCCGAAGTTGAGGCCGTACAAAAACTGGTAGATGAAAAAGGTCTGTTTAGTTTTTACAAAGACGACCATAAAGAGTGCTGCACAATTCGCAAAGTAGGCCCCCTTCGCAAAAAGCTATCCACGCTTGAGGCATGGGTAACAGGTCAGCGCAAAGACCAAAGCCCAGATACACGATTAGAAATCCCCGTAGCCCAAGTAGACCACGGATTCTCAACACCGGACAATATGCTAGTCAAGTTCAACCCCATTGCAGAATGGACCTCTAAGGATGTTTGGGAATATATTCGTGCCAATGACGTCCCCTACAACGAACTACACGAAAAAGGCTTCACCAGCATAGGATGTGAGCCCTGTACTCGTGCGATACTACCCAACCAACATGAACGCGAAGGACGCTGGTGGTGGGAAGAAGCTACTCAAAAAGAATGCGGCCTACATGCAATTAATGTTGAAAAATAAATAATTAAGTTTATATAACCCAATGAAAATCACACTGGTTAAAAAAATTCTTGCCGACGGGTCGCCGTGTAAAAAATGCGGCGACATCTTAAAAAGACTCGAAGATGCCAACCAAATGAAGCACATTACGGAAGTGCTGATTGCCGATGAGCGCGATCCAGAAAGTGCCGGCATGGTGCTAGCAGCCAAGCTAAAAGTCGACAGGGCGCCATTCTTTGTAGTAGAACAGGATAACAAGGAACCAGTGGTCTACACGGTGTACTTCAAGTTTGTTAAAGAAGTACTGAATCAAAAAACCGACGAAGCTGAAGAGTTAAAAGAGATTCTAGAACAAAATCCTGATTTAGATTTTTTGTGAACTGTTTTAGCGGTTTTGTGAACTGTTTTAGCGGTTTATTGGTACAGGTTTTATTGATACAGGTTTTATCGGCATAAATAAAGAAAAGGGCCTTAATATAGGCCCTTTTTCTTGTTTCACTGTTTCGCACTTAAAGCAACAATACTGAGGGTTAGTAAACCGGCAAATCTATCTTCGCAAACAATTCTTCTAGCTCACTTCGAATGGGCCTACTGATCACCTCGTCCACCAGATCCTTAGTTAAGTGAGGCGCAAAGCGTTGGATAAATTCGTACATATAACCCCGCAAGAAGGTGCCTTTTCTGAACCCAATCTTGGTAACGCTGGACTCAAACAAATGACTGGCATCCAAAGACACGATACCCTCATCAGCAGGACCACAAGCCATCTTAGCGACAATTCCAACACCCAGACCTAACCGTACATAGGTCTTGATCACATCAGCATCTGCGGCCGTAAAAACCACTTTAGGGGTGAGCCCGTGATTAATAAATGCATCATCAAGTTTAGAACGACCGGTAAACCCAAAAACGTAGGTGACGATGGGAAATCTAGCCACATCCTCCAGCTTCAGTACCGATACCTGACATAAGGGATGGTTTTCAGGAACGATAACACTGCGATTCCATCGGTAACAAGGCATCATTACCAAATCGCCAAACAACTCTAGCGCTTCAGTAGCAATTGCAAAATCCACTGTCCCGTCAGCAGCCATCTCAGAAATCTGAATAGGCGTTCCTTGGTGCATGTGCAGAGCCACTTCTGGAAACTTTTTAATGAAGTCCTCTATCACCGGTGGCAATGCATAGCGAGCCTGTGTATGCGTGGTGGCAATAGATAGGCTACCCCGATGCTCATCGCTATACTCCTGCGAAACCTGCTTGATACTGTCTACTTTACGCAGGATTTCCCCCACGATATTAAGAATCGCCTCTCCCGCCGGAGTGACCCGAGTCAGGTGTTTGCCACTGCGAGAAAATACTTCAACGCCCAATTCATCTTCCAGAAGACGGATTTGCTTACTAATACCTGGTTGAGATGTATAGAGGCTCTGAGCAGTAACCGATACATTAAGGTCATGTCGTGCAACCTCCCAAATGTATCGTAGCTGCTGAAGTTTCATAAGCGCATCCTTATCTGTAGCTGCAAAATTTAAACACTCCCCAGGATTAAAGCACTAATGGCTTCAGTAATACTTGGATGAATAAGCTTATTCATCCAAGCTATAAAAATATAAGTAAATATTCTTTTCCAGAATAGATTGAAATCGCTATATTTACCATCTGATGAAATTATTATTAAAAAAAGAGTTTTCTATACACCCTTATTAGTTATTTAGACGATAATTGGCAGTTTTGCGAATAATATCGAATAAAAAGTGTAGTTTTTATTCATATGGATTTAATTTATTACATCTTGGCTGGTGCCGGCGTTGGCTTAGCAATTGGCCTAACAGGTGTTGGTGGTGGCTCATTGATGACACCGCTGCTGCTGATGTTTGGTTTCCCTCCTGCCACGGCCGTCGGAACAGATCTGCTATACGCCGCTATTACCAAATCTGGCGGCGTGGTTATGCATCACCGTCGGGGCACCATCAATTGGCGAATTGTCACTGTGATGCTGTTGGGCAGCCTTCCTGCCTCAGTGGCAACGTCTTATTTTCTTCACCTCTACTTTGACGACACTGAGCAATACACTCA
>JAESQG010000083.1 GCA_016765265.1 Pseudomonadales bacterium
GGAGTTGTTCCCCTCACGCGACGCGCGCCTGGCTTACTACTTGAACGCTTACAACGCCTTCGTGGTGTTCACTCACACAGCCAAACGATGATTCTTGAACTACTCTTTTTATAATAGCTAATTCCAATAATGACCTTTTGATGTCACGGAAGAAATAAACAGGATTTCTTAGCAGGGAAGACAGGTGATGAAAGGCTTTTGGCTTACTCTCCTTTTTGGATGCTCAATCTGCTCTCAATCTATTGCTGAGATAAACTCAGCGAGCACCATAGGCGCGTCCGTAGTCTTCACCAATGATTATTCTTTTCATCTAATAATTCAGAGTTTTTTCTACGGTGTATTAGCCACTTTTATTATTTGTAATTTAGTCTTCTTTATCGCTAGTCGTGATAAAGATCAACTCTACTTGATTATTGCCCTCACATCACTCGGGCTACACCACTTGCTTGCAATAGATCTTCACCTCTGGCGACAGCAACAATACCCATGGCTAACAAACCTATTACCCTCGCTGCTAATTTGTAGCAGCATAGCCTGGCTCTCATTCACCAAACATTTGTATGAAATATTCATTGGGCGACAAACTGAATTTTTTATTAAAGCGGGCTCACTGTTAGCTGTAGGCCTAATATTTATTCTGCCACTTATTCCTATCAACGTCGCAACCCTGATAGCCACTAGCATATTACTCACTGCTTTTGGTACTACTATTTATCTCAGCTTCAAATCCTGGCAGCGCCACAACAATAGTGCAGTGTATATATTGGCAGCGACGATATGCTTGTTTGTAGGTTCCAGCCTAAACCTCAGCATTATCCAATCTCCGCTTAATATAGAATATGGGATCATCACAACTATTAAGTTACTAACGACCCTAGCCGCTTTACTGATAACAATTTCTCTCGCTGTTCGTTCTCATCAAATACTTATTCTTAAAAATAGCTTTAGCGATATTACGAGAAAAATGATTAGCGAAACGGGTACCCACTTCGATCAACAACTTGCCCAGAGAACACAGGTACTCACTAACAATCAAGACAGCTTAATCCAACAGATTCATCAGAACAAATCCTCCTTAGAGGATACTCTCGAACAGCTAAAAGCGAGCAACCAACTCAAAGATGACTTTCTTAATAAGATTAGCCACGAGTTTAAAACCCCTCTTAACGGAATCCAAGGCTCATTACAATTAACAAAACAAACAACACTCGATGATGAACAAAAAAACTATGTGCTATCCGCCTTAAGCTCCAGTCAAAAATTGTCTCACCTCATTGATGACGTACTCGACTTAAGCCAATTAAATACGGGTCAGTTAAAATTAGAGAGCCAACCTTTTTCTCTAATCACCACCATTACCCAAGCTTGCGCCGCCTTTCGTAAACAAGCTATCGATAAAGGCTTACAGTTCGAGCTGATGCTTTCTCCAAAAATCCCCAAAGTCGTTAAAGGAGATCAACATCGATTTTCACAGATAATTGAAAAACTCGTTTCCAACGCAGTAAAATTTACCGATAGAGGTCAAATTAAAATCACCGCCAATGTCCTCGAGTCCTATGGAAATAACGTCGCACTGATAGTGAGAGTAAATGACACCGGTATTGGCATACCAAAAGAGATGCAGGAAGGGATTTTTGAATCGTTCCGCCAAGTAGAGCGTTTTTTTTCACGACAATATGAAGGAACGGGCGTTGGCCTTGCAATCTCATACTATCTCGTCAAACAAATGGGTGGCAATATTTCTGTGGAATCAACGCCGAATAATGGCAGCACTTTTCAATTCACTGTTAATTTGCCCGTAGTAGAGAAAAAAAACTCCTCTCCCATGAACCTCTTGCGAGAAATAAAAAAACAGCGCTGCTTGCAAGGCAAACTACTGGTTGTCGAAGATAACAAAGTAAATCAAATGGTGATGCTTGGCTTGTTAAAAAAAATGGGCCTAAATGTGGATGTCGCAGACAATGGAAAAATCGCTCTGCAAATGTTAGCTATAAAACATTACGACCTTATCCTGATGGATTGTCAAATGCCCGTCATGAACGGATTTGAAGCGACTCAAGCTATTCGGCAGACGGAAGGTAAGGTTTCCCATATCCCCATCATCGCCGTTACAGCCAACGCCCAAGCATCCGATAAAATTGCCTGCATTGAAGTGGGGATGAGCGACTTTTTACCCAAGCCCATTAAGGCTGACGCACTATACGACAAATTGTCAGAATGGCTCTTCCAAGATAATCCCGACTTAAGCATAGACTTAAGCATACCCCCCAAGTATTCACCTAATCACTCNTCCCCCTAGANCNGGTTCTGACNCNTCCCCNGCATAGGTCGCGATGGCAACTATTCTTTGNCAAAAAATAATATGTTGGCTCAAAGGAAGCAACCAAACCAAATTTATCGTAGAATAGCTCCCCATTTTCCACAGCAAGAAAACGGTGATCTATCATGAGCAAAGACAATATCGTAATCGTTTCTGGCGCACGAACTCCAATGGGTGGATTTCAAGGCGCATTATCCGGTCTTACCGCACCGCAATTAGGCGCAGCGACAATCAAAGAAGCCATCTCCCGAGCTAATTTGAAACCAGAAGAAATTCAAGAAGTTATTATGGGCTGTGTTCTGCCAGCGGGACTTAAACAAGGGCCGGCCCGACAAGCATCATTACANGCAGGGNTACCCACGGCCACAGGCTGCACCACCATCAACAAATTATGCGGCTCCGGCATGAAGGCTACCATGCTNGCTCATGATTTGATCAAAGCTGGCACGAATGACATTATGATTGCCGGTGGTATGGAAAGCATGACCAACGCCCCTTTCGTCATGCCCCAGGCACGAAATGGCTTCAGAATGGGCCATGGAGATGTAAAAGATCACATGTTTCTCGACGGCTTAGAAGATGCAGAAACCGGTCGCCTAATGGGGTCATTTGCACAAGACGTAGCAGATCAAAGAGGCATAACCCGTGAGCAAATGGATGCCTATGCCATTGAATCACTCGCCCGAGCCAACAAAGCCATCGCAGAGGGCAGCTTCGAAGCGGAGATAGTACCCGTTACAGTTAAGACTAGAAAAAGCGAAACCGTTGTCTCCGTGGATGAACAACCCGGCAACGCAAATCCAGGAAAAATTCCCAGTCTGAAGCCCGCATTTAAAACCGGTGGAACCGTCACTGCGGCAAATGCTAGCTCCATTTCAGACGGCGCCTCTGCGCTCGTACTAATGACAGAATCCCTAGCCAAAGAAAAAGGACTAAAACCCTTAGCACGCATAATCGGACACAGCACCCAATCTCAACACCCTTCCGAATTCACTATTGCTCCATTAGGTGCAATGGCCACTTTGTTTGAAAAAACAGGTTGGAGCGTTGCTGATGTGGATCTGTTTGAAATCAATGAAGCCTTTGCCATGGTAGCGATGATCCCCATCAAAGAACTCGGACTAGACCATGAAAAAGTGAACGTTCATGGGGGCGCATGCGCACTAGGACACCCGATAGGCTCAACAGGATCACGTATTATTTTATCACTGATTTATGCACTAAAAAAATACGGTAAAAAGAAAGGCGTAGCAGCATTGTGTATTGGCGGTGGCGAAGCAACAGCGATGGCAGTTGAAATTATTTAATTATTTTCTACTAGTTTCGCACGAAAAATGGATCGCCATTGACGATCAGCTGTCCTAATCAACGTCCACAGGAGGCTGATCCACCACTGAGAACAATTTTGCCCTCACCGCATTACGGTATTCCCCCCGGACTCTGCATCAATCGTTTCTTAAATACTTTAGAAAAATAAGCCAAATTCCCATAGCCCACCTGAGCCCCCACTTCACCTATAGTCATATTGGTATTTTTCAGTAGATCCCGGGCCATATCTAAACGCACTTTTTGTAAATACTCCATGGGCGTACGTTGAGTTGCTTGCTTAAAGCGTCGATTAAAAGTGCGCAAACTCACCTCTAAGTCATCCGCCAGTTCATTAAACAAAATGACTTCGCCATAGTTGTCATGTAACCACTGTAAAGTTTGTATCANCATNTCATCATCGGTNCGCGTCTGCTCNTCAACGGAAAAACCAATACTNTCAAANGGNCGACGAATTTCTGGNGAAAACTGTCGTTCAACATTTCTCGCTGTCGCGCTGTCATAGCTGCGCTCGATGACATGCACCATCAAATCCGCCAATGAATTGATACTGGCTGCGCAGTACAAGTTATCTGATTGGGTAATGAAAAACTTTTTTTGTAATTGTACTTTGGGATAATCTCTAGCAAACCGATCGAAGTAGTACCAATGGGTGGTGGCCGGCTTCCCGTCGAGCAACCCCGCTTCTGCCAAGAAACAGCAGCCAGTACTCACCGCACAAATTAAAGACCCGGAAAGGCTCCGGGCCCTTAACCAAGGGATAATGGCGGCAAATCGTTTTATGGTACGTTTTGGGTGCCCCCAAATCGCCGGCAAAACAATGAGATCGGTTTTCTCTATAGACAACAGATGCTCCATCGGCGCAGCCATCAGCCCTCCCGCCATCTCAACGGGGGCGACATCGAGTCCCCCTAACACCGCTCGCCAAGCAGTGTTTTTACCCGGTTGCTGAAGATGGTAGGCAGCACTTAGCATTTCCACAGGTCCGTATACACTGCTACCTAACATCTGGTCGTANCAGACTATAGTGATATGACTAATCATATTGATAATGGACTCCCCTGTGCTACATAGGAGTATATGTTAGTTCTTGGCTAGATTGGCGTCGAATATGGCGAGAATGTTCGTAATGAATTAGATTAGTGCGGAGGTATCTTATTGTTATTCAATCGCACTTTTGGAGTGATATATTGATAAATACCTCTTTAATAATAACAACTTAATGACTTTATTCTGATTCTAATCATACCGAGTCAAACGCTCGTTTTAAGAAATCTCTCCTATTTCAGAACTTCTAGCTAAATCATTCATCTATACTGATAGAAACGTGATAGATCGGCGTTAACCGACAAAGGTTAACGATCTGAAGTGCATAGAGAGGCCAGCGGTGTTACCCCACCCCGTGCTTTGGAGGATACCATGTTCGATACCATCGAACGCGCACGACTCAGTGAGCTTCATGTAAAAAGCAACGAAGACACTCAGCTACGCGCCATCGTCGCCATTCATAATACTCATCTCGGCCCCGCTCTTGGGGGTTGTCGTTGTATTGAATATTCCAGTGATGACCAAGCCATATTAGACGCCGTGCGTTTAGCAAAAGGCATGAGTTATAAAGCGGCTCTCGCCCACGTCCCTCAAGGGGGTGGCAAGGCAGTTTTAATCAAACCAAAAACACTCATCGACCGAGAAGCTTATTTCGAAAGCTTCGGTGAATTTGTTAACGAACTAGGTGGACGCTATATTACCGCGGTGGACAGCGGCACATCGCCATCAGATATGGAATTTGTCTCTCACAAAACTGAATGGGTATCGGGCACAACATCCAATGGCGGAGACCCTTCACCGGTCACTGCGTTGGGAGTACTAGAAGGCATCAAGGCCTGCATCAAATTTCAATACAAAAAAGATCACTTGAACGGNATACATATTGCGATTCANGGCGCAGGTAATGTGGGNTATCTATTAGCAAAATTGCTTTACGAAGAAGGCGCTAATATTACTATTACTGACATTGATAAGGAGAAACTTGAGCGCTGCGCCGATGAGTTTGGTGCATCCATTGTCTTGCCAGAGGACATCTATAAAACACAATGCGACGTGTTTGCTCCATGCAGTTTAGGCGCCGTACTAAACGATACTACAATCCCGCAATTGTGCTGCAACATTGTGGCGGGTGCTGCCAACAATCAACTCGCTGCAGAGCATCATGGCAACGAACTACATCATCGCCAAATTCTTTATGCACCCGATTACGTCATCAATGCCGGCGGACTGATACACGTTTCACTTAATAAACTACAAAAACCTGAAACTGACATTATTCGCAAGACCTTTGAAATTGGCGATACGCTATTTCAAATCTTAGAACGTTCATCAAGAGAAAACACACCACCAAACCTTATCGCCAATAAAATGGCTGAGGAAATACTCTACAACACACATTAATACTCCCCCCCCCTCGGATTAATACGTTAACGAGTTATAATAGGAGATGGGTTATGAATATTGCTGCAGAATTTACAATACCGTATTACCAGTATCTGACTGATGAAGGGAAACCCTTAGATTCTTTTCCAGAGCAGCTTTGTGACACAGACCTTTGGCTGCGTTTTTATCAGCATATGGTACNGGTTCGTACCTTTGATCAGAAGGTTATCGCCCTTCAGCGTACGGGTCAGATGGGCACCTACCCCTCCAGTCTCGGGCAAGAGGCTATCGGCACCGCGATTGGTTTTGCCATGGCAGGTGATGACGTTTTCGCCCCCTACTATCGNGATCAAGCAACCCAAATGTTACGNGGNGTNCCCATGGAGGACATCATGCGNTATTGGGGCGGCGACGAAAGAGGCAGTCAGTTCACCGGTGANGCCATANAAGATTTNCCNACNTGCGTNCCCATCGCNACNCAAATAACCCATGCCGCNGGNATNGCNTCNGCCATTAAAATCAGGCGTCANCGNCGCGCNGTNGTCACCACCTGNGGCGANGGNGCNACTTCGCGTGGAGATTTTAGTGAGTCTTTAAATTTGGCGGGAACTTGGCACCTACCCATGGTGATCGTTGTCAATAATAATCAATGGGCTATATCCGTTAGACGGGAGGTACAAACTGCCGCTGAAACTATTGCACAAAAAGCGATTTCCGCTGGCATAGAAGGCATTCAAGTAGATGGTAATGACCCCATCGCCTTGTTACACGTATTGGATCAAGCCTTAGAAAAAGCGCATAACGGCAAAGGCCCTACATTAATAGAAGCCATTAGTTATCGCCTTTGCGATCACACCACCGCCGACGATGCCACTCGTTATCGCTCAGCAGAGGAACTCAGCAAAGGTTGGGAACGTGAGCCTATCAAACGACTACAGTCCTTTTTACACGGCAAAGACCTGTGGGACGAAGACAAAGAAAAAGCCCTAGTGGCATCCTGTAAGGAACAAGTTCAAACCGCTGTTGAAACCTATTTAGCCACAGAGTCAGAACCCGCGGAAGCCATGTTCGATTATCTCTACGCGGAACTACCGATAGAACTAGAGGAACAACGAGCCGATGTCATCCGAAAAGCATCTAACATGCAAGAAGGAGCTAAACATGACTAGTTACCAACCTGTGTCTGGACCGGAAAAAACTACCCAACAGGAAGAGCAGCCCGAAACGGAAACGACAGTAGAAACCACTAAAGTAACGCTTGTTGAAGCCATCAACCTAGCACTTGCACACTCAATGCAGAATGATGAGAACGTGGTGGTACTGGGTGAAGATGTGGGTACCAACGGCGGTGTTTTTCGTGCAACAGTAGATTTAAAAAAGGAATTCGGACTACGCCGAGTCATGGACACACCCTTAGCAGAAACTTTAATAGCGGGCATTACCATCGGTATGGCCAGCCAGGGTCTCAAACCGGTGTGCGAGATTCAATTTATGGGGTTCATTTATTCTACCGTAGAACATATTGTCTCCCATGCTTCGAGAATCCGGAACCGGACACGGGGCCGACTCACCTGCCCCATGGTATTGCGAGCCCCATTCGGTGGCGGCATTCACGCCCCTGAACACCATTCTGAAAGTACCGAAGCTATGTTTGCCCATATCCCCGGCCTACGGGTAGTCGTCCCCTCTTCCCCCGCAAGAGCCTATGGTTTACTGATAAGCGCAATCCAATCACCTGATCCGGTTATATTTCTAGAACCTAAACGAATCTATCGATCCGTAAAACAGAACATTATTAATAATGGTGAAGGTCTACCGCTGGAGACCTGCTTTACCTTAAAGCACGGGGACGACATCACTTTGATCTCATGGGGAGCGATGATACAAGAAACAATGGAGGCCGCAAAACAGCTGGAACAACAAAACCTCTACGCTGACGTCATCGACGTAGCCTCCATTAAACCCCTGGATATGACCACCATCTTGAGCTCAGTAGAACGCACAGGCCGCTGCGTCATCATTCATGAAGCGGCAAAAACTTGTGGTGTGGGGGCCGAAATATCAGCGCAAATTGCAGAGAAAGGACTACTATCATTACTAGCGCCCATAGCGAGAGTGGCGGGTTACGACACTGTAATGCCCTACTACCGTAACGAAAAATACTACATGCCTTCTACCCAACAAATCATGGAGGCAGCGCAAAAAACCATGAGCTATCAGTAATAGCAACCAAAATAGCGACCAAGGATTGTCATGAAATATTTTAAGCTCCCTGATCTAGGCGAAGGGTTACAAGAAGCCGAAATAGTGGAATGGCATATTAATAACGGCGATCAAGTGGAGGTAGACCAGTTGATCGTCTCCGTAGAAACAGCCAAAGCTATTGTCGAAGTCCCTTCCCCCCAAACCGGCACTATTGCCACTTTATTCGGAAAACCTGGCGATATCATTCACGTGGGTGAACCACTGGTTGAATTCGCTGGCGAAGAACAAGAAGATACCGGTACCGTCGTCGGTGAAATGAAAACCGCCACGGAAGAGGATGTGGAAGAAGACTATTTCATTATTGGTAGTGGTTCTGGTGGCGGCCAAAGTACAACTCGAACCACTCCTGCCATTAGAGCATTAGCAAAAAGACTCGCAGTAGACCTCAGTACCGTATCCCCAACTGGCAAGCATGGCATGATTACCAGCTATGACGTGGAAAAAGCCAACGAATTACAAGCATCTCACGGTACTGCAGAACCCTTGAAAAGTGTTCGCAGATCCATGGCAAAAGCGATGACAAAAGCGAATGCAGAAGTAGCTCAAGTCACGATAGTCGACGATGCCGATATCCATCAATGGCGAAAAAACGAGGATTCAACAATACGTCTTATTCGAGCCATTGGCGTCGCCTGCAAAGCAGAGCCTGCTTTAAACACTTGGTTCAATGGTATGGCGCTGTCAAGACGGCTGCTAGAACAGGTAGATTTGGGTATCGCCGTTGACACCAAAGACGGTCTGTTTGTGCCGGTACTGAGGGACGTCACCAATAGAACGGCAGATGATTTAAGACAAGGCCTCAATGATCTTCAAGCTGATGTAAAATCGAGAAAGATCCCACCAAAAGAACTACAGGGTGCCACTATTACCCTCACCAACTTCGGCACCATCGCCGGACGCTACGCCACCCCCATTGTCGTCCCACCCACCGTCGCCATTGTCGGCGCAGGCGTGGTGAGGGAGGAAGTCGTCGCGCATAACGGTGAGGTGACGATACACCCCATCATGCCCCTATCCGTCAGCGCAGATCATCGCGCAACAACCGGTGGAGAAGCAGCGCGCTTTTTGCGAGCGCTCATTAATGATCTAGAAAAAAATGAATAAAACTGGGAATAACTTAAAACCCAAAAGTAGATCGACGCACGCTCTTACGTATCTCTTTTTCATCTTGCCAAACCAATAATCCAGACTCTAGTCCCATCATCTTCAATGTGAATTTATAATACACATCTTTCTCTTTCTTGTTTTGTTTGGTGATGCTACTCAAGTTACCGTATATCATGTATTTAGCACCCACTTGACGGCCTAGTTGCGCTGCCTTGTTGGGGTTAACGAGGCCGCTATTGCGTTGATAACCGAACTGCGACTGCACTGCCTCTACCGCGGTCATGTCCACAAATTGAAACTTACCGGATCGAAGTAATTTATTGACAATAGTATCGGTGACGGACTCCGTATCAATATGCTCTTCGGTTTTATTACGCACTGAATCCACAAAAAGAATCGGACGTCCTTGTTGGGTTATCTCAACCACAGGCGGAAACGTCAACAAGGACTCAACCATTTTAGCCGCTGTAGACTGCAAATCTGTGGACCCAAAATCGGTATTAACGGTTTCCACAGCTTGAGCGTCGCCATACTGGACTTTACTGGCACATGAAACCAACATAAGTGACAGCAACATAAATGACAGCAAACGGGAGACAAGCACAACACCTCGGTGGCCCAATCCATTAGTTTCTTTATTTATACTTCGGCTATTAACGAACCCTTTCATTTCCTACTCCTTACAATATACCAAACAAGTTAGTCTTAAATGTTTTGTTTGCCTTGAGATCTCTCACATTAATTCGAAACCCGCTGGTCTTCGGATTCGGTGAAAGACCCACTATGGTTTTCTCATCTTTACCGTAAATTACAAACGGGGTCCAACCGTTACCATCGATCCCCACTTCCGCTCCCGTCGTATCATACCAACTAAATTGGTATTGCAAATTTCTAGTGGATTTTTTCTTGTTCGCCAAAACAATCCTTGCGCGATAAAGTCCGTTAATCAACTCTCCCTTCATTTGCTTTACCTCCAGGATACTCTTCAGTTTATAGGCCGTCACAGAAGCCTCACCTTGGGCATTGACTTTGCCTTGCAAGCTCGCCGTATTGGTGGCACACCCTGTAAAGGTAGTCATTCCTATTGCTAGAATTGAGGTAAACCCTATCTTTAGTAACACCTGTTTTAAGCCTACTTGTTTTGACAGCAGCTGTTTTACCGAAACGGTTTGTAATGACGTTTCTTGTAATAACCCTTCTCGTAATAACACTTCTTGTAATGACATAGCGCTTTACCCCTTCTGTTGTCCTTATATTATTGGCCCTTATTATTAGCCCTTAAATCACCACTGAACGAACCCATAGCTTTCTCCCAGTATTCACGACGTAAACTATTGTCTTCCGACTAGCCTCCACAGTAATCGCTATTTCTCGCTGTGCACCAGTCTTTCGATCTCTCATCATTAACGGATACTGCCCCGCCTTCACCTGATAACGGCCTAGCTGAGCATTGTTCGGTAAGGACAGCCAACTTCTCAAATCAGCACGCTCTGTAATAATGCTGTATATATTCGCCATAAACGAACCGATAACCCCGCCCTTTTTTTCCGACTGATGATGCAACTCTGCTTTCGTAAACCCTCGCGCTATTTGCCGAGCCATCATACCCGGTCTTTTATCCTTTAAAGCTTTTGCTACCATGGGTGATGTTTCAGCTAACAACTGGGTTTTATAAAATTGGTCTTGATTCACCCGAACTGTTAGGGGCACCCGCTCATCTAAAAACTGATTGTACACAGGAAACGAGATGCTTATAAAGGTCCCCGACCGATCAGGGATAGAAAAACTCACCTCCCGCTTTTGGGGTACAAACCCTCGTTCGTATAACACAATTATCTCACCATTGTCTTTTTTCAAGTTAGTTAATGTAATCGATTTATTCAACTCTTGATAATCAGTGGTGAACCCCAGTTTTTTTGCCAACCGAATCACATCTTGCTGCACAAACTCGTTACCGGCATTGAGCTCTAACGCCTTCTTATAATCGATATAAGCATCATTTAACTCTCCTCGGCACTCATAAACTAAACCCGAAACATAAAATCCAAAACCATTCTGAAAGGAATACTTTAATTTAGCCGCTTCTACATCCATCGAAGCAAATCGCTGATCAAAGGCTTCCTGATTGCTGCCTACATCAACCGGCATCTCTGCTAGCTTCTTTTCTGCTTTTTCCTGCTGTTTAACAAGGGCTTTTTCGTTTTTTCTTAACGCATTTTTCTGTACTCGATTCAAACGCCTAATTTCAACACCAGCTCCTTCTAAATCCCCTGTCATCAAATAATTCATCGCTTGATAAATATGAACGAATCCTCTTTCAAAAATCTCACCTTTATAAGCAATCGCATTATCATTGACAATCAAAGAGGCTCCTTTATCCCCTATTTCACTTAATTCAACAACCGCATCCAAATCCTCTTCATTAAACAGATTGATTGCCGACCGATATGCCTCCAGGCTAGCTAAATCTTGCTGACTTATTTGTGCTAAACGACCCCGCTCCAAATAGTGCAGCAGTCTATCGGGATTCCACTTGCCGCCCGTTTTGACTTCTTTAACCGTTTCACCGCGGTCCAGTGCCTCCAACCGAGCAGTCATCTGGCCAGGATAGGGCATAAAAAGACTACTAGTGGCACAGCCAAACGACCCACTCACTAGAGCGCCCAGCAAAGCAATTCGCCACCACAATTTGATTATTGATGTTCTGTTTATTGATGTTCTGTTTATTACTGTTTGACTCACTAACTACTCTCTCGCAAATCGCATTCAATTCTCTCGCAAACTACATTCAATAGAACTAATACGAATAATCTGACTGTAAAACACTTGATATGTTCAACGCCGGAGTATTCTGTCACACAATTGATCACCACCGATAATTTTCTTCATCACTCGCTACCCCACCAAAACCGGATTGGAATATAGCAAAAACTGGCTTTACTCCTGGCCTGCATTGTACCCAACGCGTGACTGGTATTGAGCCGCAATAAGCAATGGAGAGCATTTTATGCGCAACAAATAAGCGCGCACCACTCCAGAATAAACTTCAATCTTGAAAATTGGAGCATAAGGAGGACAAACGCAGGAATTTTTCTTAAAATTTAAAAGCGACACCCCTACATTAGAAAGGCTTCAAGATGTTAAAACTACAATTCAAAGATCAACGCCAACCCGCCATCTGGCTCTCAGATGAAAGGTTCACTATTGGGCATGATCCGAAAAATAATTTGCATCTTAAAGAACAAGACGTTGCCGCTTTTCACGCAGAAATCAGACGCGAAAACGATCAATATTATCTCGACGACGCTGGCACCAATCGCACCTTTGTTAACGGCGAACTGATTCACGCCCGTTACCAACTGCGAAGAGGCGATAACATCAAAATCGCCAATGTTGAATTTGAGCTGAGCTCGCCAGTGACAGAAGATGGTGGCAACTCTGATACGCAGCAGGATTGGTCTATTCAAGCCATTAACGGTGAGTTAAAAGGGCAAAGCTTTCCGATAACTGGCTCCATGACATTAGGCCGATCTAGCAGTTGTGAAATATGCATACACGACGATCGAATATCCCGCCGCCATTCAGAGTTACATGTCAAAGAGGGTATTCTGAGATTAAAAGATTTAGGCTCCGCCAATGGCACTTTAGTCAATCGAAAAAAAGTGACGGAAGTGTCCCTTTCATCCGGTGATCAAATTCAATTTGATAGCCTCACCTTTCTGGTGATTGGCCCCACTCATGTGGATGCGGTAGAGCCACAAGATGAGGAGGATATGACGGTATTTTCAGTAGCACCTCTCAAAAAACCGGCCCCTGTAATAAAAGCCACCCCCAAAGTACCCAAACAACAGCCCATTAAACGGGATACCAACGCCAATCAACAAGCGTCAATGGAGGCTACAGGACAAACACCTAATCCCACATCGGTAGCACCGGACTTGACAGCGATAGGATGGGTTAAAGCAGCCGTAATCGGATTTATTGTTATCGCCACCACAGTTGGCATCGGCTCTTGGTTCTTTTTAAAATGAAAAATAAAATCCGCTACTGACCTAAACCTAGAGTTTTTATAAAGTGGCTAATGATCTCCAATACATTACCGTTTGTAGCATACACATAACCGGCACCTACACCAGCACCAACACCTGCCAAGGTAATCACCGCTGCCACAACTCCAAATACTTTTTTTAACGAAGAAGTAGGTGTATCAACTATTGTTACGCTACTTTCTTGACTGACCCGATCGCTGGACATATCTTGCTTAACGCGGTTCAATACGTTCAGCACCTCATCAAAACTCACTATGCGATTACTCGCCTTGCGACGCAACATCACCGTCAACAGACGTCGCATATCCTCGGGTAACTCCTTATATCTTTTATGGGGAGTCAAATGGTTCAATGTCCACTTTGGTCTTACCCCCACCAACATTTGATAAAACATCACTCCAGCAGAATAAATATCGCCTTTAATGGATACAGGCTCACCAGGCACACAGTACCAATTTTTCTTTTGCTTACCACCATAATGTGCTTTAAAACCAAAGTCAGTGATTTTTACCCGCCCTTTGTCGGTAAACAAAACATTGGGAGGGCGTAAATTACCGTGCACTACTCTATTTTTATGGGCAAAGCTCATACCGCGACTAATAGCCCCAGCAATGGGTAAAAACCGCTTCAAAGTCATTGGGCGTGCCAGCCGGGAGCGTAAACTCCCCCCATTTACGTACTCCATAATAGCAATAAAAATTCTTTCGTTTTTAGTCACACCCACGACGCTAACGATATTGTCATGCTTTAAATGGGCCAGCATTTTACTTTCTTGATAGCCTAAACCATCGGAGTTGCATTTTTTGAGTATCAATAAACCACCGTCTTCTCGATTTTCATAAAGATAGACAGCGCTATAATCATCTTCTTTTAACACGTCCAACAAGGTGAACTTTTCATGAGCCCGTAAAGTAAACTTTTTTGCTTTTTCTTTTTGTTGCGGTTTTAAATGAGCTCCCTTCACCACACCCAGAACCCGCGCAACCACTTCATCGGCAGTTTGTGGTCGTTTCTTCGGTTCATCTAACATGCATTGCCAAACTAATTTTGACAATTCTTC